>DXUR01000005.1:14985-27214 GCA_019417795.1 Clostridiales bacterium
TATCTGCGGTACTACCATCCGTATGAGTTCATCACAGCCTACCTTAACAATGCCAACGGCGAGGAAGATGTGAAGAACGGAAACGAGCTGGCAACGCTTTACGGTATCAGAATTGTCCCACCGCGTTTTGGCCTTTCCAAGGATAAATATTTGCTGAATACCGAAGAGAAGGTTATCGCCAAGGGTATTTCTTCTGTAAAGTACATGAATGCCGATGTTGCCAACGAACTTTACGAGCTGGCAAAAGCCGGCAAGCCTAAATCTTTTATGGACTTGCTTATGCAGCTGGACGAGAAAACACACTTGGATACACGGCAGCGGGATATCTTGGTGAAGATCGACTATTTTGCCGAGTATGGCAATTCCAAAGAGTTGTTGCGTATGGTGGACTTCTTCTCTTTCTTCAAGAACGGAACGATGAAGAAGATCTCCAAGGATAAGGTAACGGTTGAATTGGAACCCATAATCGCCCAGTATGCAACTGATAAGTCCAAAAGCGGCCAGCCAGCTAAAAGCTATACCTTCACTGATTTGCCCGGATTACTTCGGCATTTGGAAGTGATGGTCAGGGATATGCACATTCAGGATTTCGACCTGAAAAGCAAAATGCAAATCCAGTTGGAAAATCTGGGCTATATCGACCTAACCACCAATAAAAAAGAAGATCAGCGAAAACTGGTTATTCTGGATATCTACCCCTTGCGGAGCAAGAAAACCAAAGAGATTTGGGCTTACGCCTTGCAGGTGCGGTCGATTGGCACGGGAAAAACAAATCGGTGGACAATCTACTCAGAACTCTACGATCGCAAACCGCTTCAACGCTACGATACTATTTATGTTCCTATGAATGGATGGGGCGAGCGGCGTGGGTATCTGTATTTGTACAACTACGACTATGTAATTTAGGAGGCATTTTCAATGCACGAGACGAAATCGAAATGGTTCAAGAAAGTTCTCAGAGCGACGCTGTGTTTCTTGGTAGTCTGCGGATCTCTGAGTGCAATGTTGTTCGTCCCGAACAAAGAGGAGGAAACACCACAAGTCCCCATCGAAAAGGAACTTTGTGTTTACTCTGCGCCGCCTCAAGTGTCGCCCACACCTACGCCTATTTCTATTGAGGAAGAACCGGCAGAACCCGAGGCAGACCTTAACCCATATGCAGAACTGTCACCCACGGATACCGAAAAAGAGCTGCTGGCGTGTATGGCCTACAGCGAGGCAGGAAACCAGAGCTTTGATGGTCAGGTTGCCGTGGTGCAGGTAGCGCTTAACCGCTATATGCACGAAGCGTATTCCGGCAGTATCAGTGATATTCTCTTCTCACCTTGTCAGTTTGTGGTAGGAGATTACTATGGGTCTGTGCAGATGGAAGCAGTAGATGCTGCTCTTGCCGGCCATCCAGCGTTGGATTTGAATACCGACGTAGTGTACTTCTCTACTGGATCTTTGACCTATGGTAGCTATTATAAGACGATCGGCGATCACGTCTTTCGCACTTATATTTGATAGCAACAAAGTAAATTAAGCAAGGAGGATCAACATGGGAACAGTTACAATTCAGCGATTCACCTATAAGAACCCTATTTCCATGATCGGTGAGGAAGCTGGTGTCTGCTGGGGTGCAGATACCAGCGACCCCGAAAAAAACTACAAACGCGGCTTGGATTGCTTGGAAAACGAGCACGGCAGAACGTTTGAGTTCCCGGATGTCTATATGATCCTGGACGGCTATTCTGCCAGAGTGATCCGTGAGTGGTATACCCACATCGGCGGCGCTCCCACCAGACTGCAGGCCAGTACCAGATATATCGACTATGAAAGCGGTTTCGATTATGTAACACCGCCCAGCATTGCGGGTAACTCCGCCGCCGTCAAAGTCTACGACTGGATTATGAAGTGTATCCAGACCGGCTTGAAGATGTTGGAAGGGTTTGGTATCCCCAGAGAGGATTCTGCGCTTGGGCTTCCTCTGGGCATGGGCACCAAGATTGTGTGCAAGCATAATCTCCGCAACCTAATTGATATGTCGCATCAGCGGGAATGCAGCAGAGCTTATCACGAGTACCGTGGCCTGTTCGCTGATGTTGGTAACGCTCTGAGAGAGTATTCCGACGAGTGGGCATATCTGGTCGATCACTACTTTATGCCGAAGTGTGAATACTTCGGGTTCTGCCGGGAGAAGAAGTCCTGCGGCAGAAAAGGAAGGAGGGTTGCGGAATGAAGATCGTTTGCATTTCAGGTAAAGCCCAGCACGGTAAAGACACTACCGCCAAACTTTTGGAGGAGATTTTGGAAGCCCAAGGCAACCGTGTTTTGATTGCCCACTACGGCGATCTGGTCAAGTACGTATGTAAGACCTTCTTTGGCTGGGACGGAAAGAAGGATGAAAAGGGACGCACGCTTCTCCAGCGTGTCGGTACTGACAAAATCCGCGCTGTCTCTCCTGATTATTGGGTAGATTTCATCGTCAGTATCCTCGACATCTTCTGCGACGAATGGGATTACGTGCTTATCCCTGATACTCGTTTCCCCAACGAGTATGAGATCTACGAGACCTACGGCATGGACGCTATTTTGTTGCGGGTAGTTCGCCCCAACTTCGTGTCTCCGTTGACCGAAGAGCAACAGAAGCACGCTTCGGAGACTGCATTGGACGATTACCAGTACGACGCTACGATCGTCAACAGCGGCAGTCTGGAAGATCTCAAAGAGGCCGTAAACAACTTTGTGAACAACGCTCTCAAAGGAGAACTCCATGAAGAAACTGACAATTCTGTTTGATGCCGACGATACCGTAGAAAACCTGAGTGATTGCTGGATTGCAATGTTGAACGAGCGTTATGGCACCTCCGTAACGCCGGAAGATGTTCACAGCTGGGATATCTCCCTTGCTTTCCCCACGCTGACGAAAGAGCAGGTATTCGGCGTACTCCATGATGACGAGCTTTGGCGACGTATCACTCCGATCCCCGGCTCTGTTGAGGTACTCCAAAAGTTCTATGACGAGGGGCACCAGCTCTATATGGTGACTGCATCCAGCTATCACACCTGCAAAACGAAGGTGGAACGGCTTTTAGAGCTGTTCCCCTTCCTGGACTGGGAGCACATCATTTTTGCCTGCAACAAGCAAATGGTGCGTGGTGACGTTTTGATTGACGATGCCCCACACAACTTGGTTGGGGGCGAATACGCCAAAATTCTTTTTGACCGTCCCCATAATCGTAGCTTTGACCACGTAGCTCATGATGCGCTCCGGGTAAACACGTGGGAAGAAATTGACCAAGTTATCCACAGCTATCTTTTGTAAGGAGGAATTTTTATGGTTGTCATTAAACGTGATGGCCGTGAAGCCGACTTTGACAAAGGCAAAATTGCCAACGCCATTCTCAAGGCATTCACGGAGGTTGAAAAGCTCAGTGCGGTAGGAGATAAGAACGAGGTGCCCAAGAAAATCTCCACCCGTTTGTATAACCGCTATCAGCGGCGCAACCGTGCGATTTCTGTTGAGGAAATCCAGGACGACGTTGAAACTGAGCTGATGAAAGAGGGCGAGTTCGTAGTCGCCAAAGCGTACATCAAGTATCGCTATGAACATGAGCTTCTGCGGAACGCTTCTTCTTTGGACGGCAAAATCCTCTCTATTGCGGATAACGTCAATGAAACAGTCATCCAGGAGAACAGCAACAAAAATCCCACAATCCTCTCTACTCAGAGAGACTACATCGCCGGCGAGGTAAGCCGCGATATTACTGACCGTCTGCTTATGCCGGATGACATTAAGCAGGCGCACGAAGAGGGTGTTATCCACTTCCATGACAGCGACTACTTTGTGCAACACATGATGAACTGCTGTCTGATCAATCTGGAAGATATGCTCCAGAACGGCACAGTAATTTCCGGTACGCTGATTGAAAAGCCTCACTCCTTCTCGACTGCCTGTAATGTTGCTACCCAGATTATTGCCCAGGTAGCCAGTAATCAGTATGGCGGTCAGTCTATCTCCCTGTCCCACCTTGCCCCCTTTGTTGAGGTGAGCCGACAAAAGATTCGCAAGCAGGTAAAGGCTGAGTTCCTGAAAATTTCTTCCCCGGACAACTTTGCAGACCCTGAGAAAGTGATCTCAGATCTGGTCGAAGAGCGTGTCCGTGAAGAAGTAAAGAAGGGTGTTCAGACTATCCAGTATCAAGTGATTACCCTCATGACTACCAACGGTCAGGCTCCTTTCATTACCGTCTTTATGTATCTGAACGAGGTCAGCGATCCTCAGACCAAGAAAGACCTCGCTATAATCATCGAGGAGGTCGTGCGGCAGCGGTACCAAGGCGTCAAAAATGAGAAGGGCGTTTGGACGACACCGGCGTTCCCCAAGCTGATCTATGTGCTGGAAGAGGATAACATCACTGAGGATTCTCCCTACTGGTACTTGACCCAGCTGTGTGCCAAGTGCTCTGCCAAACGGCTGGTGCCCGACTACATCTCCGAAAAGAAGATGCGCGAGTACAAGCTGTCCAAGGGCGAGACCGAAGGTAACGGCGATTGCTATACCTGTATGGGATGCCGTAGCTTCTTGACACCCGACCGCTCCGGTAACGGCTGGGACAATGTTGCCAATGCCGGCAATTACCAACCCGATAAGCCCAAGTATTACGGACGTTTCAACCAGGGAGTCGTCACCATCAACCTCCCCGATGTTGCTCTGAGCGCTCTGAAAGTTTGGGAGGCAACCGGCGACCATAACGACATCCAGAATCTGTATGACACCTTCTGGGAGATTTTCGATGAGCGGCTGGAACTGTGTCATAAGGCACTGCAAATCCGTCACGAGCGTTTGAGCGGTACTCTGTCCGATGCTTCTCCTATCCACTGGCAGTACGGCGCTTTGGCCCGTCTGAAAAAGGGCGAAACCATCGACAAACTGCTTCACGGCGGCTACTCCACCATCTCTTTGGGTTATGCCGGTCTGTACGAATGTGTTATGGCGATGACTGGCAAGAGCCATACCGACCCGGACGGCGAACCTTTTGCTCTCAAGGTTATGCAGTACATGAACGACAAGTGCGCTGCATGGAAAGCCGCTGAGGATATCGACTATTCTCTCTACGGTACTCCTATTGAGAGCACCACCTATAAATTTGCCAAGTGTCTGCAAAAGCGCTTTGGTGTGATTGAGGGCATCACCGATAAGGGCTACATCACCAACTCCTATCACGTTCACGTCACAGAGCATATCAATGCTTTTGATAAGCTGAGATTTGAGTCTCAGTTCCAGAAGCTCTCTCCGGGCGGAGCAATCAGCTACATCGAAGTGGCAAACCTCTCTGACAACATTCCCGCCGTACTGACGGTGTTGAAGTACATCTACGACAACATCATGTATGCGGAGCTGAACACGAAATCCGACTACTGCCAGGTGTGCGGCTGGGATAAGGAAATCGAGATTGTGGACGACGATCGCGGCAAGCTGATTTGGAAGTGCCCCAACTGCGGGAATACCGATAAGAGCAAGATGAACATTGCGCGGCGTACCTGCGGCTACATCGGCCTGAATGACTGGAATCAGGGTAGAACACAAGAAATCAAAGAACGTTATGTCCACCTGGGTGGCGACGAATGAACTACGCGAAGATCCGCAACTATGACATCGCAAACGGAGAGGGAGTCCGCACCTCCCTCTTCGTAAGCGGATGTACAAATCACTGCCCCGGCTGCTTTAATCCAGAGGAACAGGATTTCAACTGTGGTAGACCATTCACAAAGGAGACTATCGCAGAGATCCACAAAATGCTTGCCAACCCTGTTATCTCAGGGCTTTCTCTACTTGGCGGAGATCCACTTTGTCAGGACTACTGCGGGATTCATGATCTCATTGATCTTTGTTTCTACACACATTCAATCGGTAAAACCGTGTGGCTATGGACTGGATTTATCTGGGAGAACTGTTATAACCCTCTTTTCCCGGATAAAGACGAGGATGATCACCAATTTGCACAAATGGCCTTGCTTACATCATGTGATGTTGTGATTGACGGCCCCTTCAAAATGGAGCTGTCTGACCGGATGTTGAAATGGTGTGGTTCTGCAAATCAGCGGGTCATCGACGTACAGAAAACCTTGCGCCAAAAGAAAATTGTCCTATATGAAGGTGAGCACTATGAATGAAAAGATCGAATTTCGCTGTCCCAAATGCGGGAAGCTCCTGGACAGTATTACACTGGATTATCGGTTAAAGTGGCTATGTAGCAAATGTACCGAGGATCAATCTGATGTTCTACACTGTGAGCGTGGATGTAAGGTTAAAGCCGTGGATCTGGACGCCGGGTTGAGCTGTGATTCCAAACAGGCTCATGAGCTTTTGACAGAAGGTCAGGTCTACGAGGTTGAAAAGATTCATGTCGGTGGTTGGTGCTCCTCTATCCGGCTCAAAGAGTTTCCCGGTAAAGAGTTTAACACCGTACACTTCATTCGTTACGAATAGGAGGAAATATGGAGACTGTTGAAATTTTAGCAGGCGGCGAATTTGCCAATGCCGTAAAAAGTCTTGGCCTGACATCTGCCGTGTGTACTTACCATTATCAGCCTCAGCCTACGCATTGGCGTGAAGAATACCAAGTTTGGCTGTTGTCCAAAGAGGATTTTGACAATATCTGTGCTATCGACAACGATGACTGGAAGGACGATTGGGGCTGGTGGCGTCACGCTTATGGTTCTAATCTGGGCACTGTTGACTGCGCCTATGTTATCAATGGTGAAAAGCTGATGGCGTGGGATGGTCTTCAGCGTAAAGAGTGGTGTCAGGATTGCAGTGATTGCGCCGGCACCGAAAAGGACAAGAACGAATGCTTTCACGACCATCAGTACCCCGACATTCTCATCTATCTTTGTGATGAAATTGGGGCTTCTACCGAGCGCAATGTTTGCGCTTGCACGATTGATCTGGCACGGCAAAATAACCTAACCCTTGCAGAATTTTTCAAGAAATATCTCGGTTAAGGAGGATACCAACAATGCAGGACGCACTAACAATCAAGGTTCGCTATCTCAGCGATAAAATTCAGCCTCTGGAATATATCGACGGCAAGTCTGACTGGGTTGACCTTCGGGCAGCTGAGGATGTTGAGCTGAAGGCTGGTGAGTTCAAGCTGATCCCCCTGGGAATTGCTATGCAGCTTCCCAAGGGTTATGAAGCAATCGTAGCCCCTCGCAGCTCAACCTATAAGAATTTCGGTATTCGTCAAACCAACAGCATCGGCGTAATCGACGAGACTTACTGTGGTGACAACGACCAGTGGTATTTCCCCGCCCGTGCAGACCGCCATACCGTTATTCATGCCGGCGATCGTATTTGCCAGTTCCGCATTGAGAAGCACCAGCCCCAGTTGTTTTTCGAGTCGGTTGATATGCTGGGCAACGCTGATCGCGGCGGTATCGGGTCTACTGGGAAGAGGTGAGTAACGTGCCTCAGCAGAAATATGTGAGGGGTTCTTTCCTTCTTGAGGAAAACGTTGACGATTCCAAAGCCTACTACGAGCAGCACAAGGCTAAGGTAGATGAAGTTATAGCCTGGGCTAACCAGTTACACATCTCTTATGTAGCTTTTGGCCTTTCAGCAGATCACACTTATCTGTGCGAATACGAAGTTTACGGCCAGACCACACGGATGTGTAAGGGCGTTGCCTCTGAATTGAAAGCTATGCTTAAACCTGAGTGGAAAGGCATTCGCATGGGATACCAGGTTGAGGGGCATACGCTTCAATAAGGAGAGCTAAAACGTGAATGAAACACCAATTTCACCCACATCTAAATGGTGTGATAATCAGTCCGTAGACGAGATGGGCAAAGTAATCTGCTTGGCTCATCTCGCCGAGGCCAGAGTTCCAGACTGTCCATACAAAAGTAAGGAGGAGCGAGCGAGTGCCAAATATCCTTGCTCCGACTATGAAGAGGTGAGAACATGAAAGGTCTATTCCGAAAACGCGGAGGCGGTAAAACGACCGCCTTAGTTTACACATCAGCGATAACTGGATATCCGATTGTCGTACCAACTACCATCAGCAAGCGTTACGTAAAAGACGTGGCACGGCGGGTAGGTGTATCTATCCCTGAACCGATTGTTATGTCTGAGGATGCCAGAGGCCGTCGAATTGGCGGTGTACTCATTGACAACGCCGAAGAAATCATCCGGGCGTATGCTGCAGAGCATTTCAACGCCCCAGTCATAGCCTATACCATAACGGTAGACGGGGATGGTGATAGCGCATGAGCCTCCTCCCTAATATGGTCGTCAATGGCAACTGCTTGGAAGTCATGAAGGAAATTGATGATGCGAGCATTGACATGATCCTTTGTGATTTGCCTTATGGGGCGACTCAGAACTCATGGGACTCGGTTATCCCGCCTGCTCCGCTCTGGGAGCAGTATGAGCGGATTATCAAACCGAACGGTGCGATCCTGCTGTTCGGCCAGGATAAATTTACCGCCACCATGATGCTCTCTAACCCTAAGCTGCACCGCTACAATATCATCTGGGACAAGGTGCTAAAGAGCGGATTTCTCAACGCCAAGAAAATGCCGCTTAGAGAGCACGAGGATATTATGGTATTCTACAAATCTCCGCCGCCGTATCATCCGCAAATGACAGTTGGCGAGAAAAACCACACCAAGGGCAAGGCCGTAGGGAAACAGGCGGAAGACGTTCATTCTAACCGGAGCTATGGCAACTATACATTGGTAGAGTCGCCAGACGGTAACATGAAGTACCCAGCGTCAATTTGGCGCTTCCCTAAACCCCACCCGTCCGTAGCGCTCCACGCCACTGAAAAACCTGTTGATCTGTTGCGCTACGCAATCCGTACTTACACTGACAGGAATGCAATCGTCCTGGATAACTGTTGCGGCACCGGATCTACTCTCATTGCTGCCAAGCTGGAAGGACGCAGATACATTGGGATTGACAGTGGCGTGTGCGATAAAAAGAAAAGCCCTTACTATGGAATGCCTTGGGCGCAAGTAGCTCAAATCAGATTGGAGGCGATCGACCATGAACCTGCCGATGAACCTGAACGACATCGACCTTTGGGAGAAGGAACTACTGAAGGGGTTTGCACTCCCTCTGGGGTTTCTGCCTGAAATCGGTGAAGTAGTGAACATTCTCGAACCGTTCAAAAGACTGACTATTTTTGAGCCGGTCGAAAAAGACGGAGAGACAACCGAAAAGAAAGTCACTGTAGGTATCATATACCGCTCCGATGGCTTATATGCTTGGGATAACAGCAGAGCTATACCCAACAAGTATGACGAGGCTATCAAATGGAGTCCAGCCAGCCAGCTCCCGGAATATGCCATTCGGCGTAAGGCTATTGTCACCAAGTTCGAGTACAAGCCGCTTCGATCCTTTACCGCTGATGACATCAAACTTCTTCGGTTGGACTATGCTTCACAAGATGATCCCCAGCTTCTTATGGAGGAATATCTGCCCATCAAGAACTTTGAGTTGTTGTATGGCTGGTGGAAACAGCACTATAAAGCGACCCTGAAAGACTGCGACAATCCACAGGCCATTATCCTCCATCTTGCTTCAACAGACTGACAACAAACTTCATTAGCAACAAAGAAAATCACGGCTTCCCTCTTGACAAATTGGGAGGCCGTGATTATACTATGTATATAGCAACAAAGTAAATTATTCTATCCTTATAGGAGGACTGCCAAATGAAAGTAGCTATGGTAAAGCATAAGCCCTATGGCAAGGTATTCTGGTTCGAGATCCCTGAGCACCTTGTAGGCAAACTTCAGCCCGGATTTCGCGTGGCCTGTAATACAGCGCGTGGTCGGCGGTATGGCACCGTAGTGGCTGCGGATCTTGACGAGCAGGATGTGAAAGAGGTTATGTTGGCCTCCGGCGCTACCTTCCCGCTCTCCACAATCGAAGCCACCACCCAGAAGGTACTGATGAGCGCCATCAAGATTCCGGGATATATGGCCCGCACAAAGCCCAGCGATGAAAAGATCGCAAAGCGTTTTCTGGAGTTCTATCATACCGGCCAGTTTAAT
Source organism: Clostridiales bacterium (assembly GCA_019417795.1). The sequence continues at coordinate 25,036 of DXUR01000005.1, forward strand.
ACCAATGTTGCCCTGGACGATAACGCCGTCTTGATTGACGGCTATTCCGCCTATCTGGTAGCGCAAAAAGTTGGTCTCACGTTCCTCCCTGCAATCTACAAGGAGGTCTGAGGTATGCCCGGATTTGTAAAACCTACAAGAAAGGTCGTCAACATTGAAGACGCCTTTGGAGAGCTGATTGGGAAGAAACTCATAAAGGATCTCCATGACAATGAGGAGATTTGCCCTGTTTGTCATGGTACCGGCCTCCGTATCGAAGATAATCCTTATGGGTTGTCTGACGACCCCGATAAGAGAGCCGGCCAATTCCCCTACAAGCACCAGTCTATCCGGTTCTGCCCGAACTGTTATAACGGTGTTGTACGTTTTTGCCCCGACTGTGGAAAGCAGATTCCGAGATGCCGAACACTTTGCGACTGCGACGCCGTTGTGCAGCGCCGCCAGCAGGAAGAAAACCGCAAAGAAAAAGAACGGCTCGAAAAAGCAGAAAAGCACGAGCCGGATGCGCTCGGGTCGTTGTTTACAATGGCGCAAAGTGACTTCTACCCTCACAACGAAGGATATTTCAGCTGCTGGGAGGATTTCTTTGATAGCTGGAATGAAGATTGTGAAGAGTTCACGGAGAAGCCGCTGTACGTATGGGGAACCGAAGAGGTAGAGATGAGTTTCGATGCTTCAAGCATTGTATCTGACGCCTGCGAGGATATGTATGAAGACGCCTATGATGACATTGGAGCAGACGCTGTTGCTGAAATGCAGCGCTACCTCGACGAGTGGAAAAAGAAATATGGGCGCACGTCCTATTTACTGACTACCAAGCACGCTATCCGTATTCCTTGGGAGGAGATGAAATAACAATGGCAAAGAAAAACGACAGTCTGGGCGACCGCATGAAAGGCTATGAAGGTGTTTCTCGCAACTTCTTAACCCGCCGTGTACCTGCGATCATCCGGCTTGACGGCAAGGCATTCCATACCTTCACGAAGGGCATGGAAAAACCTTTCGACCCCGTACTGACTCAGGCTATGCAGGAGACGATGAAGTATCTCTGTGAGAACATCCAGGGCTGTGTGCTTGGATACACTCAGTCCGATGAGATCACTCTGGTGCTGACAGACTATGCTACTATTCAGACCGACGCCTGGTTTGGATATAACATTCAGAAAATGTGCAGCGTTTCGGCGTCGATGGCAACTATGGCATTTAACAGGGAGTTTGAACGTATCGCTGAGGATTGGTTTCACGACAATGGCCCGTATTGGGGATCTATCGGTGTCGATGTTGACGTCGATCTTACTCTATATGAACGGTACAATGCCTACCAGAAAAAGATGTGCACTGCCATGTTCGACTCCCGCGTTTTCTCTGTCCCAAAAGAAGAGGTCTGTAACTGTCTGATCTGGCGGCAGCAGGACGCAACCCGAAACAGCATTGAGGCCGTAGGTCAGGCCAATTTTAGCCACCACGAGCTGCACAAAAAGACCTGCAACATGATTCAGGAAATGCTTTGGTCTCAGAGAGGCATTAACTGGAACGATTTCCCCACAGAGCTGAAGCGCGGTTCCTGTTGCATTAAACGGCAGTTTGAAGAAACCATCGACGATCCTCGCAACCCCGGCCAGAAAATTACCGTATGCCGTAACAGATGGATCATCGACCACGAAATTCCCGTCTTCACTCAGGATCGGGAATATATCGAAAAGCTGATTTAAGGAGGTCATAAAAATGTCCCATATCTATGAGAATGATACGAAACCCATTCTGAGCGACCCTCCGTACCTGCTGCAATTCATTTTGGCCGTGGTACTGTCTGTGCTCTGCGGAGCGACCATCATGTTCATGTGGAACTGGTTCGTTGTTCCTCTCGGACTGCCTATGATTGGTCTGGTGCAAGCGCTGGGGCTTGATACACTCATCACATTCATTGTGACTACCAGAGTCAATACCAACCCCGGCCCGTTCTGGGATCGCTGGATTATTGCTATCACCTACGCACTTCTCACACTGTTCAGCGGGTGGCTGCTCCACTTCTTCATGTAACCCAGGAGGATATCACAATGGATACACAAATGGTATTGACCCACACGGGTAAAATCTACTTCAACCGATCGCTCGGTTTGGAGTTTCTTACCGTGGGTGACTACGGCAAAGAAAACAACATCAAAGCCGACTTCCTCGG
>DXUR01000005.1:27314-30038 GCA_019417795.1 Clostridiales bacterium
CATCCCGTAGTTTCCACCATGATGCCTCGTAGCAATAACAACCTCTCCAGCTATTTGAAGCACTGGTGCGAAATCAAGAATACCCAGCGGCATGGTGAAGCTGGACTGCAACTTAGTATCAACAGCACTTCAGATGACCAGCGGGAAGCTCAGTTCGCCGGCAAATCTCTGAGCCTGAGAGAAATCGCTAATATCGCCAGCGATTTGCCTATGCCGGTTGGCAGAAAGTACACGTTGAACTTTGCTGTAACCGAAGCAACGATTTTGGACGCCAAAGTGCTCGACTCCCTCTTTGACCGCGATAAGTTTATCGTCAAGATTACCCCGATCCACCAAACCAAAACCGCTCTGGAACACAACTACGATATCACTACCAGCTACGACGATTACAGTGTCTACGACAAATTCGAGCAGCCCTTACTTGATTTGGGCTGGGACGTAATCGTGTTTGTTCCCAGCAAGGAAGAGGATTCCGACCGCATTACCTGCGGCAACGCTCTTATTAGCGAGGTATAACACAATGACTGAACAAGAAAAACTAATCAATGTTGATCTGTATGGTGACGGTAGCCGTGACTCGCGGCTTCGCGCAGAGTACATTTATTGCGATCATGCCGATGTGTGTTCGGTATACAAGGAAGGAAAATGCTTCCGTAAAACGACACTATTTGGCGTTCGTTGTGAATTTGGCCGCATAGCCTGTGTTGATGGCGGCACAAAGAAAACCAAGATGTATGGTCGTGTTTATAGCGAGGCCAAAGACTCTGAGCGATACCATAAGCTCTCTTACCCCAACAACACCTACATCGCAAAAATCGGCGATGGTGCTTTTCTCGCGCCGCCCTATGTCAGAATCGAACGCGGCCCGGATTCCAGGCTATTCTGTCATAATCCTGGGTTCGGTTGCAATCGTCTCTTTGTCCCTATTGACGAGCTGACGCCAGACAATATCAATCGAATTTGCACCTACCATCCGCGTGCTATGCTTGGTGGAGAGATTGAGAGCTATCAAACAGAAACCATCCCGATCTTTCTCCACCAGTTGTCCAAATTATTCCCGGAGCAGTACAACGCTTTCATCGCGGCGTTCCCGGATTATGAGCTGAAGGCTCCTGATTATCGTGGGAAATATGCGAAGCTGTCAACCTGCAATCGTGAGCTAACCTATCGTGACGCTCATGGCAACTCTTTCCGTTTTGACGGCGATGAGTTGGTATGTGACAAGTATCGGATTGGCGGGTTCATGCCGTTCTCATCCTCTGGTTACGCACAAATGCGTATTCCGGTGACAGATGATATGCAGGTAAAAATCACCGACAGCAACCAAGTCACGGATCAAACCGTCCTTATGTAGTTGTAAACCCTCAATTAGCAACAAAGTAAATCAATCATAGGTAGCAAAAAAATGAAAACACATACTCTCAAATTCAAAGGATATCATGGGCGACCCAAAAAGATTGCTGAGATCCGTGATCTGAACGAAGCAGGCCAGCCCAAATCCGACCAGGATATTTTGGATGAGGCGTTTTTGCTGATTCATGCGTTCTGCGCCGAGCGCAATTTCAAAATCTATTACACCCGTACTTGGAATCACAACGGCGTCACCATTTTTGATGTAGGAAGCCATACAGAGTTCTTTCATCTTACCCCAGCGGTCAGTCTCTACGCAGATACCACTTCATCAGAAAGGAGCGAACAGAATGGCTAAGGTTTCAACCAGAACCCCGCCGCTCATTTCCCTTTATTTCTGCCAAGAAAGAGGCGACCCTGACTATGGGTCTTGCCTCTGGGCAGTTTTTAACTTCGATCTCGAACGATATGAGCTGTCCATTACATCCGACTGTGGGAACTACGCCTACGGTTGGGTTCCTACGCACAAGAGCGAGAGCTTTATGCACCTCATGGCAAGGTTAGACTCCGGCTATTTGCTGGATAAACTCGCCAGCCCGTGCGTTATCAACGAAGAAGCCACCTTTGAGGCTGTAAAAGAACTCATGGAGGCTTTGGGCGTTGATTTCTCAGAGACAGATCGTTGGGGAGACCCCGTATTCGATATGGACGAAATCAAAGACAGTTGCTATCAGAGCAACGAGCGAGATGTCCACGATGCCTTGGAGCGAAAGTTCGAGGGCACGTCTATGGAGACCTGTGACGACTATGATCTCTGGAGCTGTATTCAAAAAGACTTCACGACCAACGCTAAGAAAATTGTGCAGGTCTTCATGGAATACATTCAACCTGTGTGCAAAAAGATTTCTGATGACGAAAAGAGAGGTTGAGATGGCAGCAATAAAAATCCCCAAGTATATCCGCCAAAAAATGCACCGCATCGCTCACCTTCACGCTACAGCAAACAAAGAAATGCAAGTAGTAGAAGCGTGGCTGGAAAATCAGGGCTTCGACACATCCATGCAGGGACTGAGATGTGGAAACGGCTATTCTCTTGAAGAGCTGGATTATGGAAATGATTGCACCGACGAACTTTGCGAGAGCATGGAAAACGGTTTCGGTTTGACAAATGAAAGGAGCGTTTGACATGAAGCCCGGTGACAAAGTTGTAATGAACAACAAGTATTACGTGAGTGCGGAAAATAAAAGTCGCATCTGGACGGTAGCATCAGAGCCGTGGATGTGCTGTGGCACTCTCGTTGTAAAACTGAAAGGGAAATCTGGCGGCTATGCTGTTGATGGACTGGACATTATTTCCGAATGAAACGAGGCTTT
>DXUR01000005.1:30138-32318 GCA_019417795.1 Clostridiales bacterium
AAAGCCGATCATGATGATCGAGGAGAATAACCATGAGAGCAACAAAGCAATTCAATAACGTAGACACCCAGAGTAAAATCGCAATCAACACTGACGAGCTTCAGGCCATGTTGAGTTGTGGCCGGTATTCTGCCGTACAGATTGGCGAGGCTGCTGAGGCTCGTATCCAGATCGGGAAGCGAATCTTCTGGAATGTCGAAAAGATCAAAAGCTACATTAACTCTATTTCTGTATAGGAGACTGCCGTATGAACATTTACCTAACCATCATGGTGACAGTCTTAGTCCTTACTCAGATTGTCCGCATCGTTCAAAACACCATTCAGCTTCGCCGGCAGTATAAGCTGTTTCAGGCTCAACTCGGACAGTTGGATGACATCACCCAAGAGGATCTTGATGTGCAACGCAGAGCATATCGTTTGATCGTAGATCACTTTGAACGCAAGGGGAGTGAGACGTAATGACCAAAAAAGAAGCCATTCATTTCCTCTATCAAATTGCCGATGAGATACGGTCATTCCTTGACAAAACCTCATCCCCCAAAGGGCAATGGACTTCTCACAAACGCCTCGAAGCATTAAGTATGGCAATTTCCGCCTTATACGATCTGTTCCAGGCCGAAGAAGACGGCAGGCTAATCATCCCGCCTTGTAAAGTAGGAGATACGGTATGGGTTATCACTGGCACAGCAATAAAGCTCTGTACCGTAGATCGCATTCATATTTTGGGGAACGGGCAAGTGCAAATAAGGGCGAAATACTTTGTCACAGATAATATCTACCTGTATCCCGATATGTTTGGGAAAACTGTGTTTCTAACTTGCGCCGAAGCGGAAGCTGCCATAGAAGCACGGAAGGGAGGCAAAGAGTAATGACCAACTATGAAAACTTAAAAGCCGCAGCGCAAAGTCTGGGCGACTTCTGTGACAACCACGAAGACTGTGACGGCTGCACATTGAGCGCACTGTGCGAGTGTATGCCGGCAGCTCTCCCGAAGTTGATAAATGCGATTGCCGAGAACAAAGAGAAGAGCGGGGGCAAGAAATGAAACGAGTATTTGCGATCCTTCTGACAGCAATGTTGCTAACCGGGTGTACTTCGGAAAATGTTCGTGCGATACAGAGCAGCAGCACAAGCATCACGATTACGACATACAACAACTATTCAGTTCAAGGATATACCATCCAAGAAATAGGGGACGGATATGTGGTAACGGTGGAGGTGAATCCAAAATGACCATGGAAGAAGCTATCCAACAGTTGGATGGGGCCGAAATGATGATCTTAAACCGCGAGATCACCCAGTTCAATCAGGCTATCATTATGGCAATCTCAGCCCTCCGCACCCAACAGAAGCAGGCGAACGAATGTACAAAGTGCCAAAGCGATAAGATCAGACATAAACAAGAGTCTGTACACAATGATCCTCTGGTGCTTGATGAGCTGCGACAGATGCGCGGCGAACCTGTATGGTGTAAAGAGTTAGAATGCTACGGCATTGTGAAGATGGAGAAAGTCGGAAGATGGGCGAACGAGCTATTTTTGGTTGGAACATGGCATAATTACGATGTCGCCGTAAACTTTGAGTACGACATCAAATCACGCGGTCTTACACTTTACCGGCATAAGCCGGAGGAGGTGCAAGATGAACTTTAAGCAGTTTGTCCAGTGGAGGTTGGTTTGCTTTGTTCAAACTCATATCAGACATTGCCAGGAATGCCTTGGCAGTAATGGGCACTGCCAAGAGTGTAACGACTGGCACCACTTATTCCGCAGAGACTGGCAACGGACGTATTGGAGAAGGAAGTTTTGATCATGAGCAATAATGCGAACTGCATTACCTGTAGGCATAAAAAGGACTTCTTAGTTCCGTGCGATTGGTTGAAAAACCAAAGAGCAGTGATTATGCCGCCCTGCCCAAGATACGAGTCCGAAGAGGAGGATACCGATGCCCGAATTAAACTTAAAGCCATTACCTTGCCCATTTTGCGGCAGCACAAAGCTGAAAGTCGATCAGAAAACAAGCAGTAATACAAAGTGGAACTCCGAAACAGGTCGATGCGATAAGCTGGTCGTCGTTACAGTTCGTTGTAACAAATGCCACACGAGAGGCCCGACAGTCTCTATGTATGCAGGGTGGTACGATCGGCCTACTCAGGTCTTGAATAATGCTGCTATCGAAG
>DXUR01000050.1 GCA_019417795.1 Clostridiales bacterium
AACCTTCTTTCATCTTGGTTCATTCTCATATCACCCTATATCATTCTACATTTCGTGTTAGATTATGGGAATGTAATGAAGTTTTACATTAGGTTGTATTTTATTTCTCGTTTCTTCCCAAATGTTGATTGTGGCGATCCACTTGACAAAACTGCTCTTTCTGACTATACTGTATATGTATAAAGAAATACAGTTAGGGGGATTGTATGCACATAGTAATATCAAACACATCAGATTTGCCGATTTATGTGCAGATAAAGGAGCAAGTCAAAGAACAAATTTTGTCGGGTGAGCTTGAGGAAGATGAAATGCTACCATCACTTCGACAGTTGGCAAAGGATTTGAAAATCAGTGTATTGACTACTACACGAGCCTACAACGAGTTAGAGGAAGAAGGTTTTATTACAAGTCGTCAAGGTAAAGGATTCTTTGTAATGTCGAGTAGTTCAAATCTCATTCGAGAACAGCTAATACAAGAGGTAGAAAAAAATCTTAACAGTGCAATATTGGCGGCTGAACGAGCTTCTATGACCGATGAAGAACTTATTAAGCTCCTACGGCTTTTATTGGAGGTAAACCATGAGTGAACAATGTTTAGAATTAAAAAATGTATGCAAAAGTTTTCGTGATTTTACGCTGAATAATATTAGCTTCACATTGCCACAAGGGTATATTATGGGGCTTGTCGGCCCGAATGGAGCAGGAAAAACGACAACAATTCAGCTTATTCTCAATATGCTTGAAAAAGATGCTGGCAAGATTTTGGCCTTTGGTAAAGATAATGTGGTTAGTGAAAAAGAGATAAAGCAGGATATTGGTATTGTTTTTGATAGCATATTTTATGTGGATAGCTGGACAGTAAAAGATACAGAAAAAGCAGTATCTATTTTTTACGATAACTGGCGACATGATATTTTTAACGATATGGTTAAACGCTTTGACTTACCGCTAAATAAAAAGGTTGGCGAGTTATCACGCGGTATGCAAATGAAGCTAATGCTTGCGTGTGCGTTTTCGCATGATGCCAAGCTGCTAATACTCGATGAGCCTACAAGTGGACTTGATCCTCTTACTCGAGATGAGTTTTTGGAAATTCTGCAAGATTATATCAGAGATGGTCAAAGAAGTGTGCTGTTCTCAACACATATTACCACCGATTTGGAGCGCGTAGCTGACTATATCACCCTCATCAATCGAGGCAATATGATTTTTACAGGTAGTATGGAAGATTTGTTAAGCAGTTACCGCCTCATTAAAGGGAAACCTTGCGATCTTACAGCCGATCTCGAAAAAAATATTTTGGGATTACGCAAAACAGCTATGGGGTTTGAAGGTCTTATAACTGCAAATGCGGCAGTCCAATACAAACATTGCGTTCTTGATACCGCAACTATTGATGACATTATTATCTGCATTGGCAAGGGAGGTACAAAGGCATGACAGGGGTTGCGAGAATTACAAAACTGGATTTTTTTATAATGAAATCACAAGGAATTTCATATTTGTCATTGGTTGCAGTAATTTTGTTGTTCGGACTTATGGGTTCCTCCATAACTGTGTTATGCATTACAGGCGCATGGTTTATCGCATTGATGGCTACTAACATTTTTGCCATACAGGAAAAAAATCATCTTGACCGTTTATATGGTTCTGTTTGCGTGAGCTTGAACGAGGTCGTTCTTGGACGATACACCTTTGTGTTTCTGAATTACTTCACCAGCATGGTTGTAATTATTATCCTATATCTCGGCTTTGTGCTGTGTCGAAAAGCTACATTCGATGTGCCTGATATAATACTTGGATTGGGGTTATCATTTTTAGTTTTCTCTACAATAACAGGAATACAAATGCCGTTATTTTTCAAAATGGGGTACACCAAAGCAAAGTTATGGTCTGTCATTCCTTTTGCAGTTGTAATGTTATTGGTGGTATTACCCTCTTTTGTATCTGCATTATCTGGTATCCTTGACTTTGCACAATCGCATAAGGAACTTTTTGCATTTGCCTGTATATTAACAAGTTGTATTATTCAATTTGTTTCATATCACATTGCTGTTATTTTCTATCGTAAACAAAGATAGAAGATTGCAATACCAACTGGAAAGGAGGTCAATCTATGTTTATACCGAAGTGTAAAAAATGCGGCGGCAAAGTGATTTCCGCATACACCAATATTGAGATTGAAACTAATGGTGTTCTGAAAACTGTAACAAATACTCCCGCGAAAAAATGTTCTAAATGCGGACATATTATTGTAGACGACATTACAATGGAAAAAGCAAAACAGTATGCCAATGATTATCCTGCAAATACAATCGACTATGCAATGTGCGAAGCCGAAGAAGTTGTAGTAATTCAGACCCTCTTATTGTAAGTAATAGGATAAGGGGGCTGTAATAGAAAATGGATAAAGAAAACTGGATATTATGTCCCGTTTGTGGAAATAAAACAAGATTAAAGATACGGAAAGATACGGAACTCAAAAACTTCCCGCTATTCTGTCCGAAATGTAGGCAAGAAACCTTGATCCATGTAAAACAATTCAATATAACCGTTATCAAAGAGCCAGACGCACAGACGCAGAGCCAATAACACACAAGGTCTGATCCCCTTGTGGTTATCGGCTCCTTTTTTATCTCAATAAGCGACAACAGCCTGCCCCGCCCAACGGGGAAAGAAAAAAACCGTTGCCGGGCAGGTTACTTTCGTGCGCTCACTTTACAAATCCCAGCGGCGGTTTTGAGAAATCAAGGCCGCCGCTTTCCTTTGCCCGGCGCAGGATCGGCGGCCCACGGAGGGAGCCGCCATGCTGATATGTCCTGTTTTTCAAAAGCATAGCTTATTAAAAAAAGCCTGTACCCAACAGGGGTCAGCTCCGGCCAGCAGTATGAACTATACTATGTAAGAAAACATCATAACACTTTCATATTCGCCCGGTGGGTCTACGACCTGCCGGGCGAATTTTGTCGATTCCTGCGGTTTTTCGGTGCGGGCCGAAGCTGCCGCAGCAACATAGACACAGGGGGCGACGCAACCGGCCCCGGCTTCTCATTCTCCCGCAGATCGGGGGTGAGAAGATGAAGTACACTCCTGATGGTTATGGAGAACGCTGCCGGTTTGACGCTTTCTGCAAAACTGTTCTCCGCAACGAGGCCAGAACCCACCTGCGGGATTTGGGCCGCCAGCGGAACCGGGAAACCGAGTTCAGCGCCTTGCCGCAGCAAGAAATGGACAAGCTCTGCACAGTGGACGAATACCCAAGCGACAGCATCCTATTCACAGCCTATGGCTATACCTTACATATCCGGGACGAGCTGGTGGCCGACGCCTTTGCAAGTCTGCCGGAACAGGAACAAGGCATTTTGATCCTGCATTGTGTGTTGGAGCTGGCAGACGGTGAAATCGGCAGCCTTGTGGGAATGTCCCGCAGCGCCGTCCAGCGGCACCGTACCAAGGCCTTGAACGAATTACGGAAACGATTGGAGGACGAAAGGAGGAACCCGAAATGAAGCAGCCGACTTTCCGTGGCCGGGAACTGTTGCCCCTGTCTGTGATCGAGGCGGCCCGCGCCGGTGATCCTCTGGCCGTGGAGCGCGTCTTGCGGTACTATGAGGGCTACATGGACAAGCTCTGTACCCGGACGCTCTATGATCTGGACGGTACGCCCCATGTGCAGGTGGACGAGTACATGAAGCGCCGATTGCAAAACAGACTGATCCGGGCCATCCTGAACAGCCCATAAGAAAGCGCCGGACGCGGCGGCCTGCTGGCCCTGCGCCCGGCGCTTTCCTATGGGTTTATTCTACGCATTTCAAAGCCCGTTTCAGCGGGGATTGGAGCAATCCTATTACGGCCCCGTCAATCGCTTGCCGGAAGCCCGCTGCGGCGGCCTATTCAGCGGCTTAACTGCGTAGCTTGCAGAATGGTTTTTAGTAGTTCAAACAATATTCAAAGAAGAAACCCATGTTTGAATTGCTTCCGCAAGTACATACTGCTGACACAAGACGGCCATACCTGTTGCTGGAATACTGGGTTCGTTTTCTTTTTCCCGTATATTATCTTCCAGATAAGATTTCAGAATACTAACATTTTCCTCAATCTCTGCTATGCACGATTTTTGTTTTTCAGGCGGTAAGGATTCCAAATTCACAATAACAGCGTTGAAATCCAGAAAAATGTTGATAGGCTTTGCAGCAATCTCAAACATCAGCCGTTCAAATTCTGCTTCTCCGGCTTCCGTCAGGGAGTAAATTGCTTTTTCTGGCATTTTTCCTTCCTTTACAATTTCGCCTTGGATTAGCCCTTTTTCTTCCAACTGAATAGCTTTTTTATAAATGGATGGGGTGCTGATTTTTACCCATTTTGATATGTTTCTATATTCAACCAACTTTTGAATATCGTAGGCACTCATTGGCTCCTTTTTTAATATTCCCAATACGATTAAATCTATGGTAGCCATGTGGATCACGACCTTTCGCTTGTTTTCTGCATAAAAGAATACTGTCAAATTAACTATAAATTATAGTAGTAGATTTTATTCTTTTTGTAAAGAAAAATCCCGCCACTTCCCTTGACATATACTATAAATTATAGTAGTATGATTTATGCGGCAGTATGCTATAATTTATACTACTGTAAATTACACTCGCAGGGAGCGAAAGGAGTATTAACAATGAGTGAACGTAACAACAAACTTGAGCTTTTGGGAAGTGCGCCCATACCAAAAGCTCTGATGGCGCTTGGCGTACCGATTATGATTGGGATGTTAATCAACGCCCTATATAATCTGGTGGATGCCTATTTTGTGGGCGGACTGGGCAGAAGTCAAATGGGAGCTATTTCCATCGTTTTTCCGTTGGGACAAGTCGTGGTTGGCTTGGGCCTTATGTTTGGTAACGGAGCTGCATCCTATCTGTCAAGACTTCTGGGACGTGGCGATAAGGATACTGCCAATAAAGTGGCAAGTACAGCCTTGTATAGCAGCCTTTTGATTGGTGCTATTATCATCCTTTTTTCTACGATCTTTCTCAAACCAATTTTGACCATGTTAGGCGCGACAGAAACTATTATGCCGTATGCCCTGACGTACTCAAGAATTTATATACTGTCCTGTGTTTTCAACGTGTTCAACGTGACCATGAACAACATTGTAAGTAGCGAAGGTGCAGCAAAGACAACCATGTGTGCGTTACTGCTGGGAGCTGTGTTGAATATTGGATTAGACCCTCTCTTTATTTACACTTTCAATATGGGAGTTGCCGGTGCAGCAATCGCCACCGCAATTTCGCAGATGGTATCTACTCTTGTTTATCTTACATACGTTCTGCGAAAAAGAAGTGCATTTTCTTTCAGCGTAAAAGCCTTTTCTCCGACTGGACAAATGATGGCGGAAATCTTGAAAATCGGTATCCCTACTTTGGTGTTCCAGTTGCTTACAAGTCTTTCGATTACACTGATTAACCGTGCAGCCAGCGATTATGGTGATTCCGTCATTGCAGGCATGGGGGCGGTTACACGAATTACTTCTATGGGAACACTGGTTGTCTTTGGCTTTCTGAAAGGATTCCAGCCTATTGCCGGATTCAGCTATGGGGCAAAGAAGTTTGACCGCCTGCGCGAAGCAATCAAAACCTCGATTATTTGGTCTACAAGTTTCTGCTTGGTTGTGGGCTTGGCAATGGCCATTTTCTCCACACAGATTATCTCTCAATTTACTGATGGAGATACCCAAATGATTTTAGCTGGTCAAAAATCACTGTTTGCAAATGGGATCACATTCATTCTTTTTGGTTTTTACACGGTATATTCCTCTCTGTTCCTTGCATTAGGAAAAGGTGCAGCAGGCTTCTTTTTGGGAGCTTGCAGACAAGGCATCTGCTTTGTTCCTGTGATTTTGCTGCTGCCTATGGTATGGGGCATGAACGGAATTTTGTATGCCCAGCCCATCGCTGATGTGATTTCCGTAGTAATTACCGTATTTATGGCATTACATCTTCACAAGGAATTATCCGAAAGTGAACGTCGCGCTTTTTCTGAAAAAGCCCAATAAGTAGTTTACCAATACAAATAACACTTATCTGCCCGGCGGCAGAAAAGAAAAAAACCGTTGCCGGGCAGGTTGATTTCGCGCGCTCACTTCACAAATTCCAGCGGCGGTTCAAAATCAAGGCCGCCGTTTCTCTTTGCTCGGCGCAGGATCGGCGGCCCACGGAGGGAGCCGCCATGCTGATATGTCCTGTTTTTCAAAAGCATAGCTTATCAAAAAAAGCCTGTATCCAACAGGGGGCAGCTCCGGCCAACAGTATGAACTATACCATGTAAGGAAACTTCATATCAATTTAATTTTCGCCCGGTGGGTCTATGACCTGCCGGGCGAATTTTGTCATTTCCTGCGGTTTCAAATTTGCTCTGAAACCTTTTTCAAAAAAAGTCCCAAAAGGAGGCGGTCAGCGGGCAGCAAAGGGTGTCGCAGGATTAGTAGTAGCGGAAAGGGAGAGAAACACCCAATCCCCCAACAGAAAGGGGGTGAAAATGATGGAAGCTATCCCCCGCGACTATGGACAAGGCCAGTTTGATGCCTTTTGCAAAAAAGTGTTGAAGAACGAGGCACGGGCTTATCTGCGGAATATGAAGCGTCAAAGAGATCGTGAAACGATGTTCAGCGACTTGCCGCAGCATGAGTTGGACAAGCTCTGCACCGTAGACCGCTATCCCAGCGACAGCTTTGTGTTTAGCTCTCATGGGTACGATTTACATATCGACAACGAGCTTGTGGCCGACGCTTTTGCCGACCTGCCGCAACAGGAACAAAGCATTTTGATCCTGTACTGCGTACTGGATATGGCAGACGGCGAGATCGCCAGCCTCACAGGGATGTCCCGCAGCGCCGTCCAGCGCCACAGGACAAAAACACTGAAAGAGTTGCGTGTAAAATTGATGGCGCTCATGCCGGAAGGAGGTTGACGCGGATGAAAGAACCTGCCTACAAAGGCAAAGAGCCTTTGCCCCTTTCAGTGTATGTGTCCGCCCGTGCAGGCGATCCCCAAGCCGTAGAACGGTTGCTTCGGTACTATGACAATTACATGAATTGTCTGTGTACCCGGACGCTCTATGACGAGGACGGCTATCCTCATTTATGCGTGGACGAGTACATGAAGCGGTGCTTAGAAATCAGGTTGATCCAAGCTATCGTTAAAGTTTAACGATAATCGCCCGGCTGGATGCAGCGGCTTACCCTTTCCCCGCCAGCAAAAGGTCTGTGGCGTCACAGTTCTTTGAAAAATATGCCCGTATATAGCGGCGCATCATAGGGCAAACGGACACATTCTGTCTGTGCCGAGCCGTGCGGCAGGTGCGCCATGAGGCTTTCCAGTAGGAAAAAGCGGAGCGATCAAACCGGGCTGTAAAACAAGTGTGGCAACTTGTAGGCGACGACGTACAGGCAAGACAATGATACTCCCGCGTTGAACGCCCTCAAAGCATTGCGCGGCGCACCCATCAGCATGGGCCGGGGTGAGATTCCCGTGGAGCTGTGCCAGCAGCCGTCCGTACTGCCCATTTCGTTTTACACCAATGTAAGCGAAAGGGGGATTACTGTATGAGTACAGTAACAAGTCAGAACCAGACCGCCCCCGTTGTACGTCAGTACGAGATCGGAGGCGTTCGATATATTGTGAAAGCGACTGTCAAAGACGGCGCGAAAGAAACCGCAGTCAAGAAAATCCGTCGGCTGCTCCAAAACGATTTGAACAAGGCAGCCACTTAAAAATTAAAGATTTTTTCATTTCCTACAAGCAGACGGATGGGGCATGATATGGTATAATATACTTGTATCATGCCTCGTTTTCCGGCTGCGGAATAGGAGGAACTTATGAGCAAACAGCCGGAAATGGTGATTGCACGGAACCCCCGTGCGACACGGAATAACGATACTACTTTGAACCTTGACAATCAAATGTACCAACAGCCAGTCACTTCCTTTCAGCGCGTATCCAATGACGCGCCGTTGAGCGAGGAAACCAAGACGGCTATCCAAAACACGGTGCTGCAATTCTATGTCCACAGCCAGCCGCAGGAGGAAGCCGAGGGCATTACCGCCTGCTATGAGCGTCTTTCCCAAGAAGATAAGCTGGACGGCGAGAGCAACAGTATCAGCAATCAGAAGCGGATTTTGGAAAAGTATTGCCGGGATCACGGCTATACCGCCATCCGCCACTACGACGAGGACGACGGATATTCGGGAACCAACTTCAACCGGCCCGGATTCCAGCGGATGCTTGCCGACATCAAGGCGGGCAAGATCAAGCGCGTTGTCGTTAAGGATATGAGCCGGTTCGGGCGTAACTATCTGCAAGTCGGAATGTATACGGAAATGCTGTTTCCAGAGTACGGCGTCCACTTTATTGCCGTCAATGACGGTGTGGACAGTGTGCGCGGGGACAGCGAGTTTACCGCCATCCGCAACGTATTCAATGAAATGTACGCCAAGGACACCAGCAAGAAAATCCGGGCAACGTGGCAATCCAAAGGACGCTCCGGCGAACACCTCACCACTATCCCGCCTTATGGGTACAAGAAAGACCCGGAGAACAAGAAGCGGTGGATCGTGGATGAAGAAGCTGCCGCCGTTGTCCAGAAGATTTTTGCACTGTGCATGGACGGCATGGGGCCGACGCAAATTGCAAAATGGCTCCAAGAAAATAAAGTTCTTTCGCCTGTTGCTTACTGCTACGAAAACGACTTGCCGACAACATCTAAACGGCCAACTGACCCTTATAAATGGGCAACAAAGACGGTAGTGCATATTTTGGAACGCCTTGACTATTTGGGCCATACGGTCAACTTCAAAACTTCTAAGCAATCGTTCAAGAGCAAGAAAGTATTGTGGAATGATCCGGCGGATTGGGTGATCTTTGAGAACACACAGGAACCTATTATTGAGGAAAGCGTGTTTCTGATCGTCCAGAAAATCCGACAAGGCCGCCGCCGTCCCACTAAGATGGGCGACATGGGTATGTTCTCCGGCCTGCTGTTCTGTGCGGATTGCGGCGGAAAGATGTACTTGTGCAGAGCCAATCACTTCAAACCTGAACAGGAATATTACCTTTGCTCAACTTACCGTAAAGACCGCACTTTATGTTCGACCCATTCTATCCGGCGCGTTGTCCTTGAAGAAATCGTGCTGCGAAACCTGCGAGAAGCCATTCAGTATGTGACGCAGTATGAGGACGACTTCGTGCAGCGGGCCGCAGATCAAAGCCTGCGGGAACGGGATAAGGAGCTGGCACAAAAGAAAGACTCTCTGGCGCAATCGCAAAAGCGGATTGCCGAGCTGGATGTTATCATCAAGCGACTGTATGAGGATAACATTTCCGGCAAGCTCTCCGACGAGCGTTTCATCAAACTGTCCCGTGACTATGAGCTGGAACAGACCAACCTTACAAATCTTGTCGAACATCTGCGGCAGGAAGTCAAGGAGCAGGAGAAGCAGAAAGTCAACGTCAGACAGTTCATTGCAGCGGTCAGAAAGTACACCGATATGCAGCAGCTTGACGCTTCCATTCTCCGGGAGTTTGTGGATAAAATTTATGTCTCCGAGGTTTACACGCCGGACGAGAACGAGCCACGCATTAAGGTCAGAGAAATTGAGATCGTCTACAACTTCATTGGTGCATTTGATTTTGAGGAAGCAAGGGATCAATCCCAAGCAGCCCAAAAAGAAAAGAAAACCGGCGTAGCCTAAACTACGCCGATTCTCTCACATAAATGTTTTCTTACGGAACCACGCCTTTTGCCGTGTCCCTTTTTCATCCCCGGCCAATTCCGCCGTTTACAAAGGACGGTTTTTCTGATATGATAATGCATATCTATGGACTATCCACGCACAAAACAAAGGGAGAACGTCCTCCCCGTGCGGATAGAGCGCGCCCTTTTTATGAAAGGAGACAACTGTTATGAACCAAGAGATCCAGTCTATTCTGGCCAGGGTAGACCACACTCTGCTGGCCCAGAGTGCCACTTGGAACGAGATCAAGGCCATCTGCGACGACGGCGTCAAGTATGGCTGCGCCAGCGTGTGCATCCCTGCCTCCTATGTGAAGCGGGCGGCAGAGTACGTGGACGGCAAGATCGCCATCTGCACCGTCATCGGCTTCCCCAACGGCTATGACACCACCGCCGCCAAGTGCTTTGAGGCGGAGGACGCCGTGAACAACGGCGCTTCCGAGGTGGATATGGTCATTAACATCGGCTGGGTGAAGGACGGCCTGTACGATCAGGTGCTGGAGGAGATCCGGGCCGTGAAGACCGCCTGCCACGGCAAGCTGCTGAAGGTCATCATCGAGACCTGTATGCTCACCGATGCCGAGAAGATCGAGATGTGCCGTGTGGTGTCCGACTCCGGCGCCGAGTACATCAAGACCTCCACCGGCTTCGGCGGAGGCGGCGCCACCCGTGAGGATGTGGCCCTCTTCAAGGCCCATGTGGCTCCCCATGTGAAGATCAAGGCCGCCGGCGGCATTGCCGACCTCAACGACGCCCGTGACTTCGTGGCCCTTGGGGCCGACCGTCTGGGCACCAGCCGCATTGTCAAGGCCGTGAAGGCCATGGAACAGGAATAAAAGGAGGAACCATCTATGCCTACCCCCCATAATAACGCCGCCCCCGGCGCCTTTGCCAAGACCGTGCTCATGCCCGGCGATCCCCTGCGCTCCAAGTTCATTGCCGAGACGTTTCTGGAAAACCCCGTGCTGGTGAACAACGTCCGTGGCGTGCAGGGCTATACCGGTACGTACAAGGGCGTGCCGGTGTCCGTCATGGCCTCCGGCATGGGAATGCCCTCCATCGGCATCTACGCCCACGAGCTGTACACCCAGTACGGCGTGGAGAACATCATCCGTGTGGGCTCTGCCGGAGCCATGCGGGCCGATCTGGAGCTGGGCAGTGTGGTGGCCGGACAGGGCGCCTGCACCAACTCCAGCTTCGCCGACCAGTATGAGCTGGGTGTCCACTATGCCCCCATTGCCGACTTCGACCTGCTGATGGCCGCCGTGGAGTCGGCCCGTGAGCTGGGTGTGAAGATGCCTGTGGGCAACCTCTACTCCTCCGATACCTTCTATGACGCCGCCGGCCGCAACGCCCGGATGCAGAAGATGGGCGTCATGGCCGTGGAGATGGAGGCCGCTGCTCTGTACTGCACCGCCGCCTATCTGGGTAAGCGTGCCTTGGCTATCTGCTCCATCAGCGACAATCTGGTGCTGGGTACCGAGCTTACCGCCGACGAGCGCCAGACCACCTTCACCAATATGATGAAGATCGGTCTGGAGGCAGCGGTGAAAATGACTAAATAAAGCCGTTTTTCCCACAAAGCACCCGTTTTTTCGAACCCTGCCATGGTGAAAAATGCAGCAGACCCTGCAAATAGGGCTTGCCCTTTTCTGCCGTATCTGTTATAATGCACCTGAACGGGCAAGCTTTGCCCGAATAAATGAAGGAAGGTAGAACAATCATGAAAAGAGTTCTCGCTATGATCCTTGCGCTTGTCATGGCTCTGGCTCTGGTTGCCTGCGGCAACAAGAACACGGACGATGGCAAGAAAGACGATGACAAGAAAGACACCCCCACCGTCATCACCAACCCCGATAAGGTTCAGGATGAGATGACCTCCTCCGACGGCAAGTACGAGGTGGCTTTCGTCACCGACGTGGGTCAGCTGAAGGATAAGTCCTTCAACCAGGGTACTTACGACGGCGTGAAGCTGTACGCCGCCAACAACAACCTGTCCTACAAGTACTATCAGCCCGCCAACGGCAGTGAGGCCACCGATGATGACCGCTTCGCCGCTATGAAGGCCGCCGTGGACAACGGCGCCAAGGTGGTTGTCTGCGCCGGTTATCTGCAGGAGGCTGCTCTGCGTACGGCGGCCAAGCAGTTCACCGATGTGTCCTTTGTCTTCATTGATGGTTATCCCGTCGGTGAGGAAGCCAATGTGAAAGATTCCCCCGCTCTGAAGAACATTGCCGGCGTTGCCTTTAAGGAAGAGCAGTGCGGCTATCTGGCCGGTTACGCTGTTGTCAAGGAAGGTTACACCAAGCTGGGCTTCAGCGGTGGCGGCGGCGGCAACAACCCCGCCTGCTGCCGTTACGGCTATGGCTTCGTGCAGGGCGCTGACGCCGCTGCCAAGGAGCTGAACGAGAAGGTAGAGATGAACTACTCCTGGCAGTATGGTGCCAACTTCAACGCCTCTCCCGAGCTGCAGACCATGGCCGCCGGCTGGTATCAGACTGGCACTGAGGTCATCTTCGCCTGCGGCGGCTCCATGTTCGCCTCCATCTCCGCTGCCGCTGCTGCTGAGGAGGGCAAGGTCGTCGGCGTGGACGTGGAC
>DXUR01000500.1 GCA_019417795.1 Clostridiales bacterium
CGCGATACCAACTTCGCTATACCCGGATATTCACTTTTCTGCCATGATACCACGGCAAGCGGTAAAAATAAAGATTTTTCTGTCTGTGGTCATTCCTGTGGTCAAAGCCGCTTTTGTGCCGCTTTCGGCAATCGGAGGAAAACCCGCTATCGCCCGTGCCGCAAGGCATTCCGAGCTTTTGTCCAAGCCGCGCATGGATAGGGTCTACGCACTCCCAAACTTTTGAATAAAAATTTTTCTGCTTTTTCCGACGATTTATAGCTGCTTTTGCTTTATTATGGATGCTCTTCGCAACTCTTGACTCCACTGTTTCCGCACACTCCACGGCTGTCTGTAGTCAAACATGTGGTCAAAAACCGCTTTCTGAACACCCTCGTGACAGGGGACAGAAAGCGGTTTTTCATAGTTTGGCGGAGTGCCACAGACGAGTGAATCGACACTTCAGTTTGCTGTATTTTACCTCTGCTGGAAAGGTTAAGCAAGTCCTTTATGCAAGGATAGGCGGTGTAGAATTTGCATCGCTATAGTGATTCCGAAAAACACATTGGTCTTCGAAACAGCTATAGACGTCTCTATTTTATGTTTAATCACCGTCTATCATTTTCAATTAACAGCACCGAACACGCAGGTACAGAAATCATGGTGACAATTGAGCACAGATATTGACCCGCTCTCTCGTTCGAACTACCAGAATGATCAATACGCAACGAAGTTAGATCGGCTTCACCTTGTAGAGTCCATAATCACCGCCAAAAGCGCTCACGTTGATCCGCAATTGGAAGAGGCTCCACTCTTACTGGGTGGAGCCTCTGTTTATATTTCTAATGATTCTAATGTAAGCTTACCACCGATTCCATTCAGGAAATTCACGTTTATAGCGGTTTTCAGTGCTTTTTGATTTGTTTCACTTACTCTTTGCGCTCTTATCTCCACTGTTTCCGGGTGTTCCGGAGCCGTTTGTGGTAATCTATGTGGTCAAAAACGCTTCCCGCCCGGTTTCCGGTGAACTGTCATCGGTGCCGGACGGGAAGCGTTTCTCGTCGCTGTTGGTTGCATTGTAACTCTGAGGAGGGTGTTATGCAAGTGGTTTCTGCAAGGGTGGCAGCTCAGAAGCTGCGGCGCTATAGACAAAGAATAACTTTACGCATTTGCCTTCTGGAGATAGAACTCACTCTCCGCGACTCGTGTCACAAAATCATACTCCAGCCGTGTTGCCTTTGAGGGCGAAATATTGTAGCGCTTAAACACCGAGCGAAAATATGCGAAGAACGCCTTGTCCTCCTCTGTCATCGGTGCAACCCAGCCGTTCTCGGCACCATGGGCTTCGATTTTCTCCAACTCTTCCATACGCTCGTTATCCATGTCAGTTGCTCCTTTCAAAGTAGTCGATCAGTTCTCGCGCAGCATCCTCCCAAATCACCAAGCGGAAAGGATCATAGGAACCCACATGACTTGCGCCGAACTCGCGGATATAGTATTCCACCAATTCACTGGTTTTCGCTTTAAATGAAAGAACGCCGTCATACCCGTTTTCCATAGAAATCGACACAGCATATGCGAACAGCGCCCTGGCGATGCCAATGTACTTCTTCTCGCCGCCTATTTTATGAAGAAGATTTGCGTTGCTGTGATCAGCACTTTCTACATAGATAATCTCTACCGCAAGGATAGCGTCATCAACGACATAGGCCATCAGCCCAAGCAATTCGTTGGTATCGGTTCGGCGAAGCGCAACTTTGTTTGGCATGTCCTGCGCAGCCTTGCTCGTCCATTTCGTCTGCCATTTGGTCGTTGCCTGCAAATCACCCGCCGTTGCAGGTGAAACATAAGTTGGTACTTCATTGCCGCCGATGTCCAGCACAAACAATTTCAATGCGCATTCACCTTCTTTCTCTGCCTATAAAATACCACAAAACCGTCTTTCCTGCAAGAGGGGGCTTCGTATATCCGGTAATAGTTATCGCAGGAATATGCTGCAGATTTTGAGGATTGTGTGATGCTTGCGGAAACAAAGCTACCATTTTGGTTGAATTAGTTTTCCCTTAATAGCCGCCACATTCCCGTAATTTGATGGGCATTTTGAGGGAAAGCACCGGCTCATATGAGCGTGTATTTTCATCTTGGTCGCTTTACGGAAGATAGACAAAGAATAGGGACTTCCCCTTGCGCAACAAAAAACAACTTGAACAGAGCACAAAAGTGCCTCGAGGCAACTTGGACCGAGAACGCAGATGGTTATCTTGTCCACGCGCTCCCTTTGATTTGTAGTTTGTAGTTACCAAATCTCATTTTCGCCATACATAAAGCGTTTTCTCCATCGACAGAAGCCACTTTTAGCCCCTGCCCGCCGCGTATTCGGGATATAAAAACGCCAGCCTCAAAAGAGGCCAGCGTTCTGTGTTTGTTATGCAGGGCCATTTTGGAAAAGGCAGGGACAATACCGCCTTATCCATTTCTCAGGCTCAAACCAACGTATAAAGGTAGAAAAGCATGCACACGCCGATGACATACATGGACTTGGGAACCTCCTTGCCCTTGCCGGCAGCGAGCTTGAGGATCAGATAGGAAATTATGGACAGCGCCATACCGTTGGCGATGTTATAGGTCAGGATGGTCATAGCGACGGCAATGAACGCGGGCAGGCACTCGGTCTTGTCACTGTAGTCCACGCTGCGCATGGAAGAAAGCATCTGGAAGCCGATGATGGTCAGCACGGGACCGGTGGCCACGCCGGGAACCATAAGAGCAAGCGGGGTGAAGAGCAGCATCAGTGCAAACAGGCCACTGGTGGTCAGTGCGGTGAGACCGGTGCGGCCGCCATCTTCCACGCCGGAGGCAGACTCAAGGTAGGTCGTCATAACGGGCATGCAGAACAAGCTGCCTGCAACGGTAGACAGGGAATCGACCTTGAAGCACTTTTCAATGCCTGGCATATCGCCGTTCTCATCGAGCCAGCCAGCCTGGTTGGCCACGCCAAGGATGATGCCCATCGTACCGAAGAAGTCAGGCACAAAGAAGGTCAGCAGCCAGGGCAGGTATTCCGGACGCAGCGCGCCAAGGATGTCAATGCGGAGAGTGACATCGCTGATGCCACTGGGCACATTGAAAAGATGCGTCGGCAGCTGAGTGACGCCGAGCGGAATGCCGATGATCGTGACGATGATAATGGATAACGGAACGTTTCGCTGAACTGCTACCCGTCAAGAGGACAGTGAAAAAATATAAAGGTTTCTTGGCCAGC
>DXUR01000501.1 GCA_019417795.1 Clostridiales bacterium
AGCTTTGGTAGATTCATTTCCGAAAGCGTTAATGAACCGCCAAACGATACACTCACCCCATTTATCTGTTGGTCCAGATAGTCTGCGGCGTCTTTTGCTGCTTCGAAAGATGATACCGCATAGCCTCGCTTCTTAAGCGCAGCCTTAACTCGATCAAAATTCATCATTCCGCCTCCTTTTTTGATTTCATCATAAATCCAATATTGACCGTTGTCAATATTGGATTTGCCCTTACGTCAAAAATCAAGGGCGTCCCGTCATTCAGCGGGACGCCCTTGTACCATCGGTTTTGCTGCCGGTTTTGCTGGGTATGTTATTTTAAGAGTTCTTTCAGCAAATGCACATTCTGCAAACTAACGTTATACCTTTGCACCCTCAGCCAACTCAAATGAACGGTCAACGATGGCCGCAAACTGTTCCTTTGTCAAATCAAACGTCGGCATAATCGCCCGTTCGCCAAAATATGTCATATATTCTCGATCACTCAGCTCGATCATCCCGTAGAATGAGCCAACAACCAGACCGCGCGCAATGCTCTCAACCATGAGTGCATGAATGTAAAACTCATTCCCGTCAGTCGGCTTACCGAAATACGCAAAGGCATCTCTGCTGTCGCCATAATACAAAGCAATTTGATCTTTAGAGAATTCTTTACCGCGCGAAGCGTATTCCGGAGCTGTAGCAATATACTCTGCAAACAATGGGTCGCAGATCACATTCCTACAGTACAACAGATATTTCAGCATCAGACGAACCAGCGGCTCTTCTCCGCGCGGCAGGACCTTTTCTGCAAGCTGTTCCGTCATGGAAAATCGTTCATAATAAAGCACGTGCATGATATCGTCTTTATTTTTGAAGTAGTAATAAATCAGCGAACGCGGGATATTCAAATACTCGGAAATATCTCTGATATTCGTCTTTTCATATCCGTTCTTTCTGACAAGAAGCGCCATCGTTTCTACGATACTCTTTCGCATTTCTGCGCTCTTTTTATAAACAGCCATCGACTACACCTATTTGTTGCAACATTTTTGTTATTATACCACTCTTTTTCCCCTGCGTCAACCAAAGCAATATTGACACGAGTCAATATCTATGCTACTGTTAATTAACGGAAATCAATTTTTCTGTGTTTTGAGAGAAATGCCATTTTGGTAAATACATTGAATAAGGAGCGAATAATCATGGAAAAGAACGAAAAAGCATTTGAATCATTTCTTCAGGTATGTACGGTAGTCAAAGATGCAAAGAAAGCCGCAGAAACATGGGAAAAAGTATACGGAATCGGTCCATGGGAAATTGTTCACGCAACCGAGGAAAATTGTCGTGGACGTAAATTTCATGGCGTTTCAATTCCAGATGATGAACCGCACGACGCAATTGTTGCGATGAGCGAACTCGGTAATCTTTATCTAGAGATTATTCAGCCGATTTCAGGGAGCAGCCCCTATGCTGAGTTTCTACAGGAGCACGGCGAAGGAATTCACCACCTGGCGATCCGGCAGAACGACCGATTTGTACCTTTGATGCAGGAGCGAGGGAACGAAGAGATTTTTAGCGTTTGGATCGGGGATAAGTTTTACGCATATTATGATACACGCAAAGACTTGGGCTTTATCACGGAAACATTCTAATCATACTCTCACATAAGATGACGATACCGTCACACTGAATTGTTTCAGTGTGACGGTATTTTTTCGTAACAATTCAAAAAGGCTTGATGGAACAGCATGAGCGCGAATGGAAAGCGACGTGGGATGACGATGCGTGGGACCGGGCACAGGAATTTGAACTTTTCGACCCGGAGTACCCGGTCGAGGAGCTTGAAGCTCAGAAAGAAGCCGATGCAAGCCAGCGCTTGCCCGCGCCGGTTCAGACGAATACCACCCAGAGCGTGGCTCTGGTAAAAACATCGGGCAGCTCTGCCCAAGCGATACAGCCTGTCCACGGAACGGTGCTCTCGTGTTCTGTTCAAAACGCTGTTCGCGGTCGTGTTGGTATCACGCCTTACGAGGCGGCACAAGGCCTGATGCAAACGATACCAATGTTCTGTATCGGAAAAAGTTGGCTGGTATACCAGCAGCGGTACTATACCCTGAAAAGCGGCGAAGATATACGGCGGATCATTATGGAGGTTTGCAGACCTGCTGTCGAACAGTGCGGCAGCGCAAATTTTGTCGACCAGATCTTCAAGATTTTGAAGACAGAGCCGAAGCTTTTTATCCACCCCAACTTTAATCGCAACTGCATCGCTTTTGATGACTGCGTCCTTGACCTCGACCGTTGGGAAACGATTGTACCAACGCCGGCAATTTTGGTCACGACACATCTCCGGGCATCGTTCAACTGCGGCGAACGGACGGATTGTCCTGAATTCAAGAGGTTCTTAGCTGATGTCACGCTTGGCAATCCCGTCCCACAGGAACGGATTTGGCAGGCCGTTGGCTATCTTCTCGTCCCTGATCAGCATGGAAAAGCAATCATCCTGCTCCAGGGCCGCAAGCACTCCGGAAAGTCTGTTCTGTCCAACGTCGTGAAGAACTGCTTTGATGACGAGCTCGTTGTTGCCCTTTCGGTGAACGAGTTCGACCGGAGATTTGCGACATCGAGCCTGTACGGAAAAAAGCTTTGCGTGGACGCAGATCTGTCCGACGAGCGGCTCGACAGAACCGCTGTCAGTGTATTAAAAAAGTTGACCGGCGCGGATTCTATTTCGGGGGACGTGAAGTTTGGCGACTACTTGCAATTTACAAATAGTGCCAAATTTCTCTACGGCAGCAACCACGTCGTCCTGCTGCCAAACAAAGATACTGCATTCTATGACAGACTTGTCGTCATCCCGTTTGCAAAGTCGGTCCCGCGGGATGCGCGTGATTTTTGGCTGGAAGAAAAGCTCAACGCTGAGCGAGACGCGATCATCGTTCAGACGCTGGCCGCTTATCGCCGTCTTGTCAAGAGCAATTACCGCTTCGCCGGTGAGTTCCCGATCAACGCTGTTACCGAAGATGGCGGGGAAAGCACCGCTGACAAAGTGGCGCAGTTCCTGATGGAGGATTGTGAAATCGCCCTTGGCGTGTGGACGCCTACCGGGACGCTGTATGCAGCGTTTGTCAGAAGGTTCGGCAATCTCTGCAACGATAGATCGTTCTCTGGGCTGCTCTTTTCGACTGCTTTGTCCGCCGGTTATCCTGTCGGTAAAGACAAGGACCGCACTTCCCCGAAGGCCAATTCTGTTTGGGG
>DXUR01000502.1 GCA_019417795.1 Clostridiales bacterium
CCATCCAGTGGCTCCGGGACGAGCTGGGGCTGATCCAGAGCGCCCCGGAGTGTGACCGGCTGGCGGAGAGCGTGCCGGACAGCGGCGGCGTTGTGGTGGTGCCTGCCTTTACCGGTCTGGGCGCGCCCTATTGGGATATGTACGCCCGGGGCACCATCGTAGGCCTGACACGGGGCAGCACCAAGGCCCATATCGCCCGGGCAGTGCTGGAGTGCATCGCCTATCAGACCGCCGATCTGGTGCGGGTGATGAATGCCGACGCCCCCTGTCCCTTGACGGAACTGCGGGTGGACGGCGGCGCGTCCGTCAGCGATATTCTCATGCAGATTCAGGCGGATCTGCTGCGGCTGCCGGTGGACCGGCCCGCTCAGGTGGAGACCACCGCCTTCGGCGCGGCGGCGCTGGCGGGACTGGCCGTTGGCGTGTGGAACGGCTTTGACGAGTTGGCAGCTCTGCGCCGAAGCCAGTGCGTGTTCCGTCCCCAGCGGGAGGAGGAAGCGTGTCTGGCGGATCTGGCCCGCTGGCATCGGGCGGTGGAGCGCTCCCGGAGTTGGATTGAAAACAATGTGTGAACGCTGTTGCGTTTTTGAAAAAAGGGAAGTATACTAAGGCCATGAATCATTCGGCTGGATAGACCGGCCGTGAAAGGAGCGTTTACGATGGCGTTTTTTGAGGAATTGGGCCGTAAGGCGAAGGATGTGGCCGCTGTGGCGGCTGACAAGGCTAAGGACGTGGCGGCTGTCGCCGCGGATAAGGCCCGGGAGACCACGGAAAAGACCAAGATCTCCGTGGCCATCGCCGGTGAGCAGCGGGAGATCGAGAAGAACTGCCGCCTGATCGGTGAGTGGTTCATCAACGAGTATGAGGGAGAACTGCCCGAGGGCGTTCAGGAACTGGCGGATGCCGTTGCCGCTTCCAAGGCCCGCATCGCGGAGCTGGAGGAGCAGAAGAACGCCATCAAGGTGGAGCACAGTGAAGTATCTGCGGCGGAGCCGGGCATGAAGATTTGCCCGGTGTGCGGTGCGGAGTCTGACAGCAAGTTCTGTCCCAAGTGCGGCGCTCCCATGGATTAACGCATATACAGAAAACCAAGGCCGTCCTATGGGCGGCCTTGGTTTTTGCACGGAATCGAGGAATAGCCTAAAGTGCTGAAGCACTATCCAACGTATTCCGCGTGGAAAAGACAAACACGGCAGGAATGTCCCCCCACTAAGGCTTTGTGGAAAAAATGAGCCGCATAAGCGGTAAAATCACGGAAAAGCCGGTCAAAATCCGTCGAAAATTGAACAGAAGGCCGCTTCCTTATCAAGAAAAAATGTGTTACTATTTAAACCATAAAAATGTGGACTGCCGGGCAACGCCGGTTTCCCACTAAGGAGGAGTCCAAATGCTTTCCAACAACATCGATCGGACGCCGGAGGGAGTCCTGACCTTCGCCGGATATGACGTGACCCAACTGGCCAAGGAGTATGGCACCCCCCTCTACCTGATGGACGAGGCGCGGATCCGGGCCAACTGCCGGATGTATCTGCAGGCGTTCCGTGACCATTTCGGCCCCGGCTCTCTGCCACTGTACGCCAGCAAGGCGGCGTCCTTTAAGCAGATGTACCGCATCATGGCGGAGGAAGGTATGGGCGTGGACGTGGTATCCTCCGGGGAACTGTACACCGCTCTCAGCGCCGGCTTCCCGGCGGAGCGGATCTACTTCCACGGCAACTGCAAGACCGATGCGGATCTTGCCTATGGCGTCAGTCAGGGCATCGGCTTTTTTGTGGCGGACAACCGGGAGGAGCTTTTAGCGCTGGAAAAGACGGCGGCAGAGGCCAACGTCACCCAGAAGATCCTTCTGCGGGTGACGCCGGGCATTGACCCCCACACCTACGAGGCCGTCAGCACCGGAAAGGTGGACTCCAAATTCGGTGCGGCGGTGGAGACCGGACAGGCCATGGAACTGGTGAAGCTGGCTCTGACGCTGCCCCATCTGGACCTACGGGGCCTGCACTGCCATGTAGGCTCGCAGGTGTTCGGAGAGGATGTGTACCAGCGGACGCTGGATATTATGGTGCCGTTTCTGGCGCAGATCCGGGACGAGACCGGCGTGACGCTTTCAGATCTGAACCTTGGCGGCGGTTACGGTGTTCGTTACACTCAGGAGGATGAGGCCATTGACATTCCCGCCCGTCTGGCGGAGCTGGCGGCCTATCTGAAGGAGGAAACGGAACGGCTGGGCCTGCCCATGCCCCGGTTCCTGATGGAACCGGGCCGCAGCATTGTGGCGGATGCGGGCATGACGCTGTACACCGTTGGCTCCGTGAAGCGCATTCCCGGCTATAAGCAGTACGCGGCGGTGGACGGCGGCATGACGGACAATCCCCGCTACGCGCTCTACCAGTCCCGCTACACCGTCTATCACGCCCATAAGTCCGGTTCGATGGAGCGGTTCGATGTGGTGGGCCGCTGCTGCGAGAGCGGGGACATCATCCAGCCCGGCGTGGAGCTGCCGGGAGACACCTGCCGGGGGGACATTCTGGCGGTGTGCACCACCGGCGCTTACAACTACTCCATGGCCTCCAACTATAACCGTCTGCCCCGCCCTGCCGTGGTGATGCTGACCCCGGACCGTATTTACGAGGCGGTCCGCCGGGAGACTTTCGCGGACCTCACGGGACTGGACCTGTAAGCAGGTTTGTTGACAGGCCGGGGGTCGGACAGTATAATGTGGGCTGTAAGGCTGGCAATCGGAAATCAGAAGAGAGTCCTTACGGACTCTCTTCAGCGTGTCGAAAAAGTCTTTTCTCCCCGCTGAGCCAGTTTTCAGAACTTTATAAAAGTTCTGAAAACTAAGGATTTCAATGGCGCAGGACACCCTTCTTGGGTTTCCCGCGCACACCCTTCCTTTCCGTTGCGGAGAATCTACCTCTTTATCGACAGCCTCAAGAGAGTCCTTACGGACTCTCTTCCTTTATTGTAAATCAGGAGGAACTGTATGAAATTCCGTCGCTTTTCTGCTTTTTTTCTGGCGCTGCTGCTGGCGGTGCTGTGTGTGCTCCCTGTCGGTGCCGTGGCCGAAGGCTGTACCCAGGAGACGAACGTCACAACCATCCTGTTCACCCACGATCTCCACTCCCACTTCCTCCCCCAGTCCACGGCGGAGGGAGGGGAGAGCGGCGGGTTCCCCCCCCCGAAAACCCCTATCGGCGGGGGGGGGGGGGGGAAACCCGGGGGCTTTCTGGGGGGGGG
>DXUR01000503.1 GCA_019417795.1 Clostridiales bacterium
CCGTCCTCGTCGTCCAGCTCGATGTCCATGTCATACGCCTTGCTCTCGCTCACGCCCGCATGGTTCAGGGCGATGGACTTCGCCTTGGCGTAGCCGATGTCCTGCACCGTTCCGGACGGCGCGGGCTTTTGACCAGAGGGCTTCGTCGTTTCATTCGATGCGGAAACGGCAGCCAATAAATCTTTCTGCCCGCTGAGCACCTTCCCTGTGTAGGCATCCACTAGATACTCGAACTCGCCCCATGCCGTTTGCAGCTCTACTTCGTAGTGTGCAGGGGATTCGTCGAGTTCGGGATCGACCTCCGCTGTAACGGAATCCACCGCCGTCGTTCCGGCATACTCCTCCGCAGCGGTACGGGCTGCATCCATACCGATCGGCATGGCGGGCGCGCCCGCTTCGGCGAGGTCCTTGAGCTCTTCGACCGAGAGCTTTGCCAACGCGTCAAACTTCAGCGTGGCGTTGAGTGCAAGCACACGGTTCACCAGCGCCGCCTTGCCGGTGGAAATATTATTTTCCCGCGCCTGCTGCTCCCGCGCCGCGTCCTGCGTCAGCGTCTGCGTCAGAACGGACGCCCTCGATTCGCTTGTCTGCAAAACACCGTCCACGGTGCTCGTCAGCTCACGCTGGAGTTTTTCCGCGCGAGCGGTATCCTTGTCCTCCACCGAGATCATGATGGCGGAGGAAATGCTATTGAGGTAGCCGTTTCGCACAAGGCTGCCCACGATGGCGTTCACCGCCACATCGAGCTTCGCGCCCTTGAGATCCGCGCCGCTGCCCATATCCGCAAGGATAGCTTTCGCGTCCTCGTTGAGTGGCGTGCAGACGAGGACCTTTTCACTTCGATTCACCTTCAGCTCGATGCTCGGGTTCACGTCCAGCGACACCACGGACGCGACCGCGTTCGCTCGCTGGTAGAACAGTCCTCCGCCGAGCAGCATCACCGCAAGGCAGGCGGCAATGAGCGATGTCCATCTTCTCTTCGTCGTTTTCTTTGTTGTCATGGGAATTACCGTTCCTTTCCGCTCTTCGCAGCGAGAGAGAACGCCGTTCGCATCGTTTGGCGCGGTCTTTTCAAGCGCCGCAGCCAGTCTCTGCTCCATTTTTTCATTGGTCATCGGGCGTCGTCTCCTTCCAGAAAAATTCGCATCTTTTTCAATGCTCTGTGATATTTCGACAGGACGTTGGGAAGCGGCAGCGCAAGAAGCGCCGCGATCTCCCTGTGTTTTAGGCCCGTGACCGCGTGGAGCAGCACAACGCGCCGTTCCTCATCAGCGAGGCTTGCCAGCGTGCCTTGCAGCAGCGTGCGCTCATCAGTGTCCAAACCGCATTCCTGCGCGGGAATGGCGTCCCATTCCTCCTCGCTGAGCGCGGTATGACGTTCCTCGCGCCGTAGGCGTATCAGGCACAGGTTACGGCACACGGTCAGAAGCCAGCCCATCGGCGAGCCGGTGGGACGGTACTGCTCCGCACAGTCCCACACCTGCACATAGACGTCCTGCGTGAGATCCTGCGCGTCGTGCGCGTTTTTAAGGTAGGAAAGCGCTAAGCCGTACACCGCCGTGCGCGTGCGCTGATACAGCGCCGCCAAAGCGTCACGGTCACCACCGGCAATGTGGAGGAGCAACTGCTGCAGCTCGTGTCGATCCTCTGCCGGAGCGTATTCGGTTGTCATCAGCAAGCTGAGCATAGGCTTCCGTCTCCTGTCATCCGTGTAATGCACAGAAAGGACGATTTATTGCACGGGATTTTTTATTTTTATGATTCTGTTTCTTTCGCCTCATCGGACTGCAGCAACCTGTGATCCTCCGTCAGCACCTTCATCTGGCTGATGGCAATGGCGTTGAGCTTTGCCAGACGCTCCGCCTGTGGGATTCCTTCGTTGATGAACACCGCGTTCAGATTCTCCAGATTGGACAGGCACACGAGCTGCGATACATTGGCATAGTCGCGGATGTTGCCTTTAAGATCCGGATGGGCATCGCGCCACTCTTTGGCCGTCATACCAAACAGCGCCATATTCAAAACATCGGCTTCGTTGGCATAGACCAGTGAAATCTGCCGCGCAGACAGCTCCGGCGGAATCAGATTTTCTTTGATAGCATCGGTATGAATCCGATAATTGATCTTGGCAAGGTTGCGCTTGATGTCCCAACCGAGCTGTTTCATCTCCTCGGTCTTGAGGCGCTCAAACTCTTTGACTAAGTAGAGCTTAAACTCCACGGAGATCCATGAAGCAAACTCAAACGCAATTTCCTTATGTGCGTAGGTCCCACCATAGCGACCAGCCTCGGAAACAATGCCGATGGCGCCAGTCGAATCTACCCATTTCTGCGGTGTCATCACAAAGCTGTTCAAGCCCGCCTGACTTCTAAACGCATCGAATTCGACACGGTTAAAATTCGGATTGTAGAGTGTTTCCCACACGCCGAGGAACTCGATAGTGTTTCTGTTGCGAAGCCAGTTTTGGATGATATACCGCGGATTATCACTATCCTTGATTTTTGCAATGTCTGTCAAGCTGAGGAAATCATCTCGTTTGAGGTCCCACTGTACATTGATTTCTGTTCCACGAACGACAAGCTTATCCATTTTCGCCGCACTTCCTCGCAGTTAATTCTCTCAACAACCCTTGACACCCCGCCAGCACATCCTGCCACGTTGCCTCGAAATCGCCCGTGTACCACGGGTCGGCAACATCGCCGGGGCGGTCGGTGTAGTCCATCAGGAGGTGCAGCTTGCCGTCCGGATCGCCGCCGCAGATACGGTGCATGTCCCGGAGGTTGGCCCTGTCCATGCCAATCAGCAGGTCGTATTTCTCGTAATCGGCATTGGTAAGCTGCCTCGCTGCGTGACCGTCGCAGGAGATCCCATGCTCCGCCAGTTTGCTCCGTGCCGGAGGATAGACCGGATTGCCGATCTCCTCCCGGCTGGTTGCTGCAGACTCGATATAGAATTGTGACGCCAGCCCCGCCTTCCTGACCAAATCCTTCATCACGAACTCGGCCATTGGGCTGCGGCAAATATTGCCGTGACACACAAAGAGTATCTTTTTCATCGCTCTCGCTCTCCTGCGTTACTTCTTTTTCCTCAGTATAGCAGGAAATCATCTGTTCGTCGAGAGAAGAATATAGCCACGTCTGAGATTCTATGGCTTCCAGCAGTTTTGCTTTCTTCCAGCCGAAGCGCAGCACAGCTCGGATGTACCACGCCCGTTCCTCGTTGCTGCTGCACCGCTCTAA
>DXUR01000504.1:0-1370 GCA_019417795.1 Clostridiales bacterium
CCCCAGGCGCCCCAGCCGTCCCATGCGTTCTGGGAATAGAAGATCACACCGCTGATCACATGACCGAAGCAGCGGATCGCCACCGCCAGCGCCATGCCGCAGATGGCCTTCCAGCGCTTGTCGCTGCCGAACACACCGGCATAGCCCAAGCAGGAGAAGCAGACCAACTGCTGCACAAAGATCTGCGCCCAGTGGACCGCCTGCCAGCCGGGGATCAGGATCATTGCCAGAATACCGCACACCCAGCCGCTCAGCATGGACAGCCGATAGTCATACAGCAGGGCCAGCAACATCAGAGGGATCCAGGAGCCGCAGGTGATGTTGGAGCCGGTGGGCAGGGGAATGCGGATCGTGGCCAGCACCAGCGTCATGGCGCAGACGATACCGCCCAGGCACAGGTCCCGGACCGTCAGTCGGAAGCCCCGGCACAGCCAGATCGTTGCCAGCAGATAGCCCACGGCGAATAAGATCGCAACCGTAGAGGTGATCATTCCGTAAAAGCTCCCTTCAGGGCAAACATGTGATTCATGGGACCGGAGCCGTGGCCCAGATCCAGCATGGCCGCCAGCGCGCCGGAGATGTATTCCTTGGCCCGCTCCACGGACTCGTCCAGATCATAGCCCTTGGCCAGATTGGAGGCAATGGCGCTGGAGAGGGTGCAGCCGGTGCCGTGGGTGTTGGGATTGTCGATCCGCTTGCCGTGGAACCACTTGCCGAAGCCGTTCCGCCACAGGAGATCGTCGGCATCGTTGACCTTATGGCCGCCCTTGCACAGCACGGCGCAGCCGTATTTCTCGCTGATGTACTTGGCGGCGGCCTCCATGCCGGTAGCATCGGTGATGGTCATGCCGGAGAGGATCTCCGCCTCGGGGATGTTGGGGGTCAGGACCGCCGCCAGCGGCAGCAGCTCCCGGCACAGGGCCTCCACCGCATCATCCCGCAGCAGCTTTGCCCCGGAGGTGGCCACCATCACGGGGTCCACCACGATGTTCTTCGCTTTGTACTGCTTCAGTTTTTCCGCGATGACCACGATGAGGTCGGCGGAGGAAACCATGCCGATCTTCACCGCGTCGGGGAAAATATCGGTAAAAATAGCGTCCAGCTGCTCACTCAGGAAATGAGGAGTGGACTCCAGAATGTCTGTGACGCCGGTGGTGTTCTGGGCGGTCAGGGCCGTGACGGCGCTCATGGCGTAAACGCCGTTGGCCGTCATGGTCTTCATATCCGCCTGAATACCGGCGCCTCCGCTGGAATCGCTTCCAGCAATGGTCAATGCTGTTTTCATGTGAATACTTCCTTTCTCTTTTACAGCACAGTTTTATAAAGCGATACAAGGTGGTGCCCCCAATGTACCGCCTGAACACAGGGCA
>DXUR01000504.1:1470-3231 GCA_019417795.1 Clostridiales bacterium
TTTCAGGTAGGGCAGCAGGCCCAGCCGATCCAACGCGGCGGTCACGTGCGCCCGCGGGCTGGAGGTAGCCGCCGCCATGAAAACGCCCCGTTCCGCCAGAAATGCCAGCAGCGCTGCCGCGCCGGGCTTGGCAGGGACCTCCTGAGCATAGTAGTCCTTCAGCATCCGGGCAATGCCGCCGCAGATTTCCGCCTCGCTCTGTTGAAGCGGGTAATGCGCTTTCAGATAGGCAGCCCCCTGCTCCATGCTCATAGGAAAGAGGACCTCATTCAGTCCTGGCTCCGGGGTGATGTGCAGCCGCCGGAGATACCGGGCGCCCAGATCTTCCCAGATACCCATAGAGTCCAGCAGGACGCCATCTAAGTCGAAAATGGTCCCCCGGATCATGCCCGCAGCATTTCTTTCACGGTGGCTTTCAAATCAGCGGCGGCGGCTTTGACGTCCTTGGCAGCGTAGATAGCACTGATGACCGCCACGCCGCAGATGCCGCTGCCTGCCAGCTTGCCTACGTTCTCGCCGGAAATGCCGCCGATGGCCACCACAGGAATGGACACGGCCTTGCAGATAGCCTTCAGGGTCTCGTAGGACATCTCCCCCACATCGCTCTTGGAGCTGGTGGGGAACACGGCTCCCACGCCCAGATAATCCGCCCCCTGCTTCTCTGCCAGCAGGGCTTCCTCCACCGTGTGGGCGGAGACGCCGATGAGCTTGTCCGGTCCCAGCTTGGCCCGGGCATCCAGCGCCGCCATGTCATCCTGCCCCACATGAACGCCGTCGGCGTCCATGGCCTTGGCGATGTCCACGTTGTCATTGACGATAAAGGGAACATGCCGCTCCCGGCACAGGGCTTGCAGTTCCTTGGCTTCTTCCAGAAATTTGCCCTCATCCAGAGACTTTTCCCGGAGCTGGATCATGGTGACGCCGCCATCCAGACTCTCCTTGACCACGTCCACCAGCGTCCGTCCGTTCAGCCAGTGCCGGTCGGTGACGGCATACAGCAGCAGATCTTTGGGATCACATTTCATATTGAACACCTCTGCATCTTTTGAAATTCCGGCGGGCACCGCTCTTGTCTGTCCGGCACAAAGGGCCAGATAGAAAACAAAACGCGGATATGCCTGAAAGACATATCCGCATTACGAGCTCCATGAGCGTGTCAGCGACGGTATCTCCCTACGTTGGCATTATCCAAATCAGGTTTACGGGTCTGGGCGATACATCCCACTCTCAGCCTGCTTGCGCAAGCTCCCCTATTGACAAAGGGTATCATAGCACTATTCGCCCCGGTTTGCAAGGGATTTTTCCGGATACGGGGGAAATCGGTCAATTTTCCACGCTCTGCGCGGACTGCACAGAAATTCTGGCGAAAATGCAGTGCATTTCGCAAAAACTCCGCACATCGAGGACATCTGTCTTTTCAATGACCGCCATGAAGGGACCCATTTGTGATCCTGCACGAAGTTTATTCGGAGGGGTAGACAAGTTTTCGCCACGGGTGTATATATGTATACAAGTATACAGCAAGCGTATCGCTGGAAAGGAGCCCGCCATGCTTGAATTATCCGCCAAAACCAATCTGCTGGAGGAAAATGACTACCGTTATTCCCTTCAGGATGTGAAGGACCCGGTGCTGTACCGGGACGTATATAACTATGACGAGGTCCCCAAGGTGGCCTTCAACCACCGGCGGGTGCCTACATCCATGCCTGCCGATATCTGGATCACAGACACCTCCTTCCGGGAGGGTCAGCAGTCCCTGAA
>DXUR01000505.1:0-1070 GCA_019417795.1 Clostridiales bacterium
CAGAACAGCGATCTCTGCCATGCGCTTTTCAGCCGCTTTGATCTGCGCCGAAAGTTCATTGTGATGTGCCGTGGCAGCCGCAGCCTTTTCTTCCAAAACCGCATACTCCAGCAGGTTATGCTCTGACAGGTAATTCATGGTCTGCGCCATTTGCTTCAGATTGAAAACTTTAGCCCATCGCGCATAGCCAGCACCTTTTCCAGCCTGCAATTTTGCCTGAATGTCCACCAGCAGATTGACCTTCGGCGGCTCTGCCTGTGTGACTGTTTTCTTTCGCGGGGTATGTGCTTTCTTCCCTAAGAGAACTGCCCGCAAATCTTCCAATCCATATCCTTCGCCCAGGCTGTCCATACGGGCGGCTTTCTCCCAACCGGGGAGCTTCAAGCGATATGATTTCCCTCGTTTTGATACCTCACAGCCGGATTCTTGCAGTAGCTTCAGAAGTTCCTCAAAGTCAGCAGGACTTTGTGATAATGCGTTGTCAATCGCCACACGAAGCAGCTCTCGGTGAGAGGGCTTTGCCTGATCGCCCAGCCATTTGTTATAGCTCTTTCCGTGAGGGTTCGGATTCTCTACAATGGACAGTCCATTCTCAATACAGATGGTGTCACTTAGCCGACGAACCGCCTTGGTGCTGCCCCAAAAGTTTCGGAATTTCCGGTCATATTCTAAGCTGACCGATGACCAGATAATGTGATTATGAATGTGCGACTTGTCTATGTGAGTGCAGACCACAAAGGCATGATTGCCTTTAGTAAAACGCTTTGCAAATTCTACGCCCAGCCGGTTTGCTTCTTCCGGGGTAATCTCACCGGGGCGGAAGGACTGGCGCACATGATAGGCAATCACATCATCCGCACCGCGCACTCGTCCGGTAGCGGCAATGTACTGCCGCTTTGCCAGAAGGAACTCCGCATCCGCAGTCCGGCTGTCACACGCATAGCCGGTAATGAGCTTGCCGTTATCTGTTTTCTGTGGATTTGCTACATAGTCGATGATGTCACTGATCGCCCGACTCTCTGTGCGGCCTTTGCCGACATGAAGCGGCATGATTCTTGTAGTTGCCATAA
>DXUR01000505.1:1170-3230 GCA_019417795.1 Clostridiales bacterium
ATCACACCATTACCTCAGTTTATCTTAAAACCATTACAGGAAGATGGTAAAAATCTATTAGCTCTGGAGGTTTCTCCCGGCCGCAGCACCCCATATTATTACAAGGCAGACGGCGTGATGGAAGCATATATCCGTGTTGGAAATGAAAGCGTAATTGCCCCGGATTACATTGTGAATGAACTGATCTTAAAGGGAACCAAT
This sequence comes from Clostridiales bacterium, assembly GCA_019417795.1. The sequence continues at coordinate 1,372 of DXUR01000505.1, forward strand.
CAGTCCTTTGATACCCTAACAACAGACGCGGTAAAAAAGGATTACAGCTTTACACTTCTGGAAGCAACCTATCTGGAACGGACTGGTCTCCGCTTTGAGCCATCCGATTATGTCTCCTTCGGTTTGGCTGACAAAAATGGGGTCTTGACCAATGCCGGAAAGCTCATGACCGATCAGCACACAGTTTATAACTCCCGTATGTTCTGTACCCGGTGGAATGGCTTGGAAAAAGGCTCTATCTTTGATGATGCGCTGGACGATAAAGAATACGAAGGGAATCTGATTTATCTACTGAAAAGCGGCAGTGAATTTATTCGCAATAATTCCAAAGTCCGTTTTGTCAAAGAGGCACAGTATCGTGTAGACAAGCCGGATTATGCTGAACGAGCTGTGACAGAGGCTCTTGTCAATGCGCTTATCCATCGTGATTATATTGTGCTTGGCAGCGAAATCCATATTGATATGTTTGATGATCGGGTGGAAATCACATCTCCGGGCGGTATGTTTGGCGGCGGCTCAATTCAGGAATACGATATTTACAGTATCCGTTCGATGCGACGAAACCCTGTGATTGCTGACCTGTTCCACCGCATGAAGTACATGGAACGCCGTGGAAGTGGCCTACGCAAAATCGTCAGTGAAACCGAAAAGCTGCCTGGATACACAGCGGCATATAAGCCCGAATTTTCCTCAACAGCGACAGATTTCAGAGTCATCTTGAAAAATGTAAACTACAACTTAGAGGGTGACGCCCACCAAGTTATCCACCAAGTTACCCACCAAGTTATTGAACTATCAACGGTATCCAAACAGATTTTGACTTTTTGCACAACACCAAAATCCAAGAAAGAGCTTGCAGTATTTTGCGGCTTCAAAGATTTAAGAAACTTCACTTTGAAACATATCAATCCGCTTTTAGAATCCGGGCAATTAGAAATGACTATTCCCGATAAACCTAAAAGTCGCAATCAAAAATATATTACAGTTCGTTCCGAATAAACAGAGAAGCAGGGCATTGGGTCTCATCTCCCATTGTCCTGCTTCTTTTTCATTCCAAATTATATTCACATCATTTACCCATACACCCAATCCTGGATCGCAAATTTCAAACTCTGCACCTTTCCCAGCAGCCAGATCGCAGCCAGCGGCAGCCCCATCGGGCTAATCAAAAATGCCATAACCAGCAAAATCACACCATTCTGCGGGGAATAGGTAATCAGCACAGCCACGCCAAGCAGAGCAATTACCGTGCTTAGTAGACCAATCACCAGACCGGATATGTAGATCAGCCCCGTGCAGAGCCAGACAAAAAGCGTCAACACCAAAACGACCGGTGCAGTTACGATCATCAGCAGACATTTCAAAATCTTCATTCCTGTTCCTCCTTCCAACGCTCCAGATGCCGTTTGCACAGGGCATCCGCTTCTCTCTCATCATCTTCCGTCACTTCCCGTTTTCCTTTGGTCAGTTCAATCTCCAGATAAGTCCGGTAATCATCGGCTAAGAGGTCGAACAGTTCCTTGGGAGTATGGCACACCTCGCCAGAGCAATAGTGAAAATCTTGGTCAAATTCAACTCTTACACATCCATGGCGGCTGATATAAACTTCTATGGTCTCGTCTGCGGTCAGGTAATCCGCAAAAATCTCCAGCACCTTTTCAAAGGTCAGCATCTGTTTTCACTCCTTTGCTACGCTTCTTATTCTACTCATATTATCCGGTACGGACAGGCAAAAGACAAGGATACAGACAAAAAGAAAAAGCGGAGGAAGGTGCGGCGAAGAAACGCCGTTCCTCCCTCCGCAAATGGAGTATCTATCCCTGTTATGAAAGTTTGGAGAGTTGGGTAAGGATTTCCTT
>DXUR01000506.1 GCA_019417795.1 Clostridiales bacterium
ACTCCCTTAGCAGGGGAGCCCCTTCGGCCTCTTGGGTACTTCCGCAGGTCGATGGTGTTTTATGAAATTGGCGGAGAGAGTGGGATTCGAACCCACGGAGACTTGCGCCTCGCCGGTTTTCAAGACCGGTTCCTTAAACCACTCGGACATCTCTCCATCGGCAGAGGAGTTCTCCGGCTCTCAAACGCTTGATTAGTTTACCATAGATTGGGGCGGTTTGTCAACCGAAAACGGAGAATCTTTTTATAAAAATTTATCAGATGGAAAACGTTCACAATTTAAAGATGACTTTTCTGACAGGAACGGTTATAATAATGCCATCTGTCCGGCGGTTTTTGCCTCCGGCACACCTGAAGAATGACAGGAGGACCCATTTTGAAGAAACTGAACCAATGGATCGACCGGTTTGCGTACAGCCATCCTCGTTTCGGCATACCGAACCTGATGCTCTACATTGTTATCGCCAACGCGGTGACGTACATTTTGACGCTGTTCGCCGGGTCGGCGGCCCTGAGCTTTTTGAAATTTGACCTCTACCATGTGCTCCATGGCGAGGTGTGGCGGCTGGTGACCTTTGTGCTGCTGCCCTTTACCTATCGCCCCATATCGCTGTTTATCATGCTGTCCTTCTGCTACTTCGTGGGCGGGACGCTGGAACGGGAGTGGGGCACCGCCAAGTTCACCCTGTACTATCTCAGCGGCATGCTGTTCAGCGTACTGTCCACGGTGATCCTCTCGCTGGCCACGGGGTATTACGGCTGGAGCCTGTCCGACGCCTATTACATCAACCTGACGATGTTCCTGGCCTTCGCAGTGATGTATCCCGACGCGCAGGTCTGGTTTTATGGGGTGATCCCTCTGAAGGCCAAGTGGCTGGCATGGGCGGACATCGCTTTGATGGCGTGGAACATCGCTCGGTCCGTGCGGTACGGTGCCTACGCCAGTGCTCTGGCCGCTGTGGTGGCAATTTTGAACTTTGTGATCTTCTTCTGGGAGGATATCAAGAGCATTTTGGGGATCCAGAGCCGCCAGCGGTCCAGACAGACCATTCAATTCAAGTCCGCCGTCCGGCAGCAGAAGAAGGCAGAGACGGAGCGAGGCTACCGCCACAAGTGCGAGGTCTGCGGCCGCACGGACGCCGACCACCCGGAGCTGGAATTCCGCTACTGTTCCAAATGCCAGGGCTATCACTGCTTCTGCTCAGACCACATTTTTGACCACCAGCACTTCACAAAATAAAGCAATCCCGGCGCGGTTTGACCGTGCCGGGATTTTTTGCCCTTACCGCTCCAAGGCGGCGGCGTACAGCTCGTTTTTGGAAAGGCCGGTGTGCTCCGCCACCTCCTTGGCGGCGTCCTTCAGCCGCATCCCCTGCTCCTTCAGAGCGAGGACCTGCGCCACGCCGTCCTCCAGCGTCACCACGGCGCCGGTTTTGGGAGCGGCTCCGGCCACCACAAGGACGTATTCGCCCTTGGGGGCGTTCTCCTCGTAATAGGCCACGGCCTCGGCCAGGGTGAAACGCAGAACCTCCTCGTGGAGCTTAGTCAGCTCCCGGCACAGGGAGATCCGGCGGTCCGGGCCGAAGGCCTCCATCAGGTCATTCAGTGTGGTGCGGAGCTTGTGAGGGGCTTCGTGGAAGATCATGGTCCGGGTCTCGTCCTTTAAGGAATTCAGGTGTTCCCGGCGGCTTTTTTTGTTGACAGTGAGGAACCCTTCAAAGGTGAAGCGTCCGGTGGGCAGACCGCTGACAGCTAAGGCGTTGACGGCGGCGCAGCAGCCGGGAATGGCCCGGACCTCCACGCCGTTTTCTGCGCACAGCCGCACCAGATCCTCACCGGGGTCAGAGATGGCGGGGGTGCCGGCGTCCGTCATCAGAGCGCAGGATTCCCCGGCCAGCAGTCGATTCAGAACGCTCTGCCCGGCGGTGACGTGATTGTGTTCGTGATAGCTGATCAAAGGCTTTTTCACGCCGAAATGATTTAAAAGTTTCATAGACACACGGGTGTCCTCCGCGGCGATGAAGTCCGCGTTTTCCAGCGTTTCCACCGCACGGGGGGTGAAGTCCCCCAGATTGCCGATGGGCGTAGCTACCAGATATAAAATGCCTGCCATGGTCAGACCTCCTGATCTCGAAAGTAAATGACGTTCAGCTCCCCGGTGGGAGCGCCGGTATCCGTTTGCAAAAGAAGGGGCGGTTGAATGTCCACCCCCGGCTTACCGCCCCGGCAGCCCTCTATCAAAAAGAGGGAAGGGGCCGTGTCCGGTCGGTTCTGGACGAAGCGCAGCCGCTTGGGTTCCATGCCCGCCTCCCGCAGAGCGCAGGCTGTGTCCGTCAGCCGTTTTGGCTTGTGGACCAGACAGAATTTTCCGCCCCACCGCAGCAGATAGGACGCGGCGGCGCAGATATCCGCCAGACTCGCCTCCGTTTCGGAGCGGGCAGTGCGACGGGCGCTGTCCTCGGAGACTTTTCCGCTGGCAGGCGGATAGTAGGGCGGGTTGCAGACCACCAGATCAAAGGAGCCGGTGGAAAAATGCTGCCGCACCTGCCGGAGGTCGATACACCGAAACGTGAGCCGGTCCGTCAGGCGGTTTTCGGCGGCGGCCCGCTCTGCCAGCGCCACAGCCGCCGGTTGAATGTCGATCCCGGTGACGGTCAGTTCCGACTGCCTTTGCAGGAGCAGCAGCCCCAGCAGGCCGGTGCCGCAGCCCAGATCGCAGACCCGCAGTCCGGCGGAGAGCTTCGGCAGGGAGGACAGCAGAAAGGAGTCCGTGCCGGGGCGGAACAGCGTATCATCCCAGACGAACCGCAGCCCGTCCGGCTTCAGGTATTCCCAATGCTCCACGCCGTCACCTCCCATTGAACGCTTCTATTATTATATAGGGGAACCGCTTTCTCCGCAAGTCCCGGCGGCAAACAAAAAAACCGTCTCAGGATCGGGCCTGAGACGGTTTTATGTATCCCTTTAAGAATTATTCCTCGGGGACGATGGCGCCGTTGGGGCAGGTGTCGCTGCAAGAACCGCAGTCCAGGCAAGCGGCAGAATCGATCACGTACTGATCGTCGCCCTGGCTGATAGCGCCGGCGGGGCAAACGTCTGCGCAGGAACCGCAGCTGACGCAAGCAGAAGTAATCTTATAAGCCATGTGTACACACCTCCATTTAAATGTGTCTTCATTGTATCATACAATTTCTAAAAAGCAAGGGCGTTTTGTTAAATTCTTAC
>DXUR01000507.1 GCA_019417795.1 Clostridiales bacterium
AGCAGAAGGGCGTTCCCTTCTACAAGATGGAGCTGCCCTCCATCATCGTCTCCTAGGCAGTCTTTTCGCTGACCATCAATTCATCCGCATTGCTCATAAAGACATAACAACTATCAAATCGAGCAGAAAATTGCGGAGAAAGACCGTTTGGCGGCGATGCGCTCTCGCCATGAGACTGGAAAAACTGAGACGGAAATCGAAGAAGAATTTGAACAGAAAAAGCAGGACTTGCAAGCCAATTTGCAGGACCAGCTTTCCAATACCGTAAAGACTTTCATTGAAACATCTACGCAGGATGTTGTTGAGACGGTTGAGAAGAAAATCAAGGAACGGGAAAAGACGGGTATAGAAGATTCCGTCAGGGACCACCTGAGGGGCTTCTCCCGCACGATACCGTCATTCCTGATGGCCTATGGCAATGATACCGTTACGCTGGCAACCTTCGATGCCGTTATCCCGAATCCTGTGTTCCTTGAGGTGACAAGCATTACCCTCGACCAGTTCCGTTTCCTTCGTGACGGCGGTAAGTACAAGGACGCTGAGACAGGGGAAGAAAAGGAGTTTGCGGGCAATCTCTTTGACCCGGTCGTATTCGATGACTCTGTGAAGGAATTCCTTCGGCTCAAGAAAAAGTTGGCGGATTATTTCGATGAAAAGAGTATCGAGGACATCTTCGATTATATCCCGCCGCAGAAGACCAACCAAATCTTCACCCCGAAGACAATGGTCAAGAAGATGGTGGATATGCTTGAAACTGAGAACCCCGGCTGTTTCGATGACCCGGACAAGACTTTTATCGACCTCTACATGAAATCCGGCATATACATCACAGAAATCGTCAAGCGCCTGTATCAGAGTGAGCGAATGAAGGAACAGTTCCCTGACCCGAAAGAACGCCTTCGCCATATTTTTGAGAAACAGGTCTATGGATTGGCTCCAACAGAAATCATCTATCATATTGCGTTATCCTATATCTTCGGCTTTAATGAGGGTATGTAGGACATCAAGCATAATTTCCGGCAGCTTGATGCCCTGCCCTACGCAAAGGAAGGGACGCTCCAAGAAAAATTGGACGAGCTGTTCGGATAAAAACGAGAACTCCAGAATCAAATTTAGATTCTGGAGTTCTTATTTTTCAGTGTGTGATGAAACCTACACCTGCGTTTGTACGAGTAAATGCAACACTGAGATTTGTAAGACTAAATGCAATGGTGGGGTTGCATTTACTTTTGCAAATGAAGTTGCTTGTTTTTCTTAGGAAAAACCGTTGACAAATTGACTGTGCACAGATATAATAATAGAGCCGCTTTGAATGGGTTATAAGTATTTCTTCGGAAATCGCCCCCGACAGCGAGCCCGTAAATGAAGGAGTTGAAAAGAATGAACGCAATTATCGTGACTGGTGGCAAGCAGTACAAGGTGTCCGAGGGTGATGTGATCTACATCGAGAAGCTGGACAACGAGGCTGGCGATACCGTAAAGTTCGAGCAGGTCCTGGCTATCATCGATGGTGAGAAGGCTACGTTCGGCGCTCCCGTTGTGGAGGGTGCTTCCGTGGAGGCCAAGATCGTGAAGAACGGCAAGGGCAAGAAGATCCGCATCTTCAAGTACAATCCCAAGAAGGGTTACCGGAAACGTCAGGGCCATCGTCAGCCTTACACCAAGGTTGAGATCGGCAAGATCTCTGTCTGAGCATGACGACGATCACCTTCCGCAGTCAGGGCAGCCGGATCACAGGCTTTGACGTACAGGGTCACAGCGGTTACGCTGAGGCCGGTGCGGACATTGTCTGCGCGGCGATCACCAGCGCCGTTCGTCTCGTGGAGACCACGGTGAACGATGTGCTGGGTCTGGCGGCATCCGTGAAGGTGCGGGAAAGTGACGCATCCATCTCCCTCCGTCTGCCGGGAAGCCTCGGCCAGACAGCGGAGAGCACCTGTCAGGCACTTCTGACGGGCATGATGGTCTACTTTGCTCAGCTCCACGACGAGTATCCCGAACATATCGAAGTTCTGGAGGATGAATAATTCTCCCTGAAATCTACAGAAAGGATGGTCCTTTATTATGATGATGATCGGTTTGCAGTTCTTCGCCCACAAGAAGGGCGGCGGCTCCACCAAGAACGGTCGTGACTCCAACTCCAAGCGTCTGGGCGCCAAGCGCGCGGACGGCCAGTTCGTCAAGGCCGGCAACATTCTGGTGCGTCAGCGCGGCACCAAGATCCATCCCGGCACCAACGTGGGCATCGGCACTGACGATACCCTGTTTGCCAAGGTGGACGGCACCCTGCGCTTTGAGCGTCTGGGCAAGGATCGGAAGCAGGCTTCCGTCTACGCCGCTGAATAATCCGCATTTTAAAAGCTCCGGTCGAAAGACCGGAGCTTTTGCCATTTCCAACAACATATACCTACTCAAACAATAGGATTTATAAGGATCATCTCTTGAAATACCGATTATGACTGTGCTATAATAACACGGAAAAACGATTGTGAGGGAAACGATGTTTACCGGATTTACCGATGCCACTGTGGACTTCCTGTGGGGCATTCGCTTCAATAACGAGCGCCCCTGGTTTGAAGCCCACAAGGAGACTTATTTAAGCGAGCTTTACCGCCCCATGAAGGACTTGGGGGCGGAGATCTATGATTTTCTGTCCGAACAGCGGCCGGATGACCCCATGGTGTGCCGCGTCTCCCGGATCTACCGGGACGCCCGGCGGCTCCACGGCCGGGGACCCTATAAGGACCACCTGTGGTTCTGCGTGGAGCGTCCCACCGAGGATTGGACCACCCGGCCGACCTTCTGGTTTGAGTTGGGGCCGGATTACTGGGGCTACGGCATGGGCTGTTGGATGGCCCGGCCCATGGACATGGCCAAGCTGCGCTCGCGGATCATCAGGGACCCGAAGCCCATGGAAAAGCTGACGAAGGCGCTGTGTGGCCAGACGGAATTTACTCTGGGCGGCGATACCTACAAGCGCCCCAAGGCAGGTGCGCCGTCGGAGCTGCTGGCGCCGTGGTTCCAGATGAAAACCATCAGCATCACCCACGAGGAGAAACTGACGGAGGAGCTGTTCAGCCGGGATGTGGTGGACCGGATTAAAACCGGCTACACATTTCTGCTGCCCTATTATGACTATTTTCTGACACTGCCCTCCGACCCGGAGCCGGAGACACTGAAATAAGTAAAACAAAGGAGCGATCCCTATGAAAGCCTGTCC
>DXUR01000508.1 GCA_019417795.1 Clostridiales bacterium
ACTGAATATCAAATAGCAACAGACCACAGGTTAAGAGATTGACCTGTGGTCTGTTGCGTGCAAAAAACGATTATGTTTTCGCCCAAAACGATTATGATTTGGGCTTTTGCGAGATTTTTCATTCTATTGATGCTATAATCCGGTTAAGCCAGAAAGGATGAGGATGAATGATCTATTACACCGGCGATATTCACGGCAGTGCGAAAGGAATCGTTGCTTTTGCCCAACACTATGAGCTCACAGAATCGGACATCATCGTCATCCTTGGTGATGTCGGAGCGAACTATTACGGCGACAGGCGGGATCGGTATTGCAAAGATGCGCTTGCCAGAATAAAGCCCACCGTCTTCTGTATTCACGGAAACCATGAACGGCGTCCAGACACTCTCGCAGGCTATAAGCAGAAAGAATGGAATGGTGGCCTTGTGTGGTACGAGGATGAGTATCCGAACTTACTCTTCGCCAGGGACGGAGACATCTTCACTATGGAAGGAACCCGGCATCTGGTCATCGGCGGCGCTTATAGCGTGGACAAATACTACCGACTGGAAAACGATCTGCTGTGGTTTGCTGATGAGCAGCCCTCGGCAGAAATCAAGACATATGTGGAAGATCAAATCACGAAAAACAGAATTGACATTGTTCTCTCTCATACCTGCCCCTATAAGTACGAACCGCGGGATGCGTTTTTACCCATGATCGATCAGAGCACGGTTGATGACAGCACAGGGCGATGGCTTGATGGGATAGAAGAAAAAGTGGATTATAAGGCATGGCTTTGCGGACACTGGCACATAGAGAAGCAAATTGACAAGCTTCGCTTCCTGTTCCACGATGTTGTGTCACTGGAAATGATAAAGCGAGGTTTCAAATGAGTCGTTTCAAGAGCAATCTCTACACTGTTGAGCGCCGAGTATGGAGAAACCACAAGCTGTGCTGGATTCAGAACGATGACTTCACTCTCTTTTCAGGACATCACAAAACGAAAATCAAAGAGGAAGATCTCCCGGAATGGTATGTCTTTGGCAGATACTATAAGCTGTGGGGCTTCCTCTCCACAAAAGGTATTACCGACTTGCAGTACATCCCGAACCTGTGGATCAATCACTTCCTAAAAGATGACTGTCTTCTGATCTCCTATGGCGGTAAAATTGAGGAGCATCCAGACAGCACTGATTTTGAAAAGTACAGCGGCGTTGATGAGCGAGTATGGGGCAACGAGATCCTCCATGTGTTGAAAGGTGCCAGGATATTCTCGGAATATGATATTGCCCCTATCATAGAGCAGATCCGTGAGAAGCAGCGCATTCTCATTGAGAACTACCCAGACGAGTTCGGACCCCACAAGTGGAGTTTTGATCTCGATAAATGGATGGCAGAAGAGTACCACTCAGGCCGCCCAACCTATTACAGCAAAGCCATCACAGAAAAGAGAGAAGCAGAGCTGCGAGAACTATATGACAAAAGAGGACAGACAAATGGATGAATGCCAACACGCAATGGAGGAACTCCGCAATATAGTCGAGGGGATCAGCAACCTGCGAGACACAGCATACACGCACTACTCTTTATTGGTCGAGCGGGTGCTGAAGGATCAAATCACCGACGAGCAGCAGTTAGAACAAATCATGGATGGCCTCTGCGATTTCTGCGATGAGATCCGCTTCATCGATCTTTATCGAAGCCTTTGCCGACACATCTATTACCAATATCCGCAGCTCGTGGGAGAGCATGTGGCTCTTTTCCGTGCGCTGTTTGAGGGGCCCGATGAGAAATGATTTGAGAGAAGAGATATGGAGCTAACCTCCAGCGAAGGAGGCACATACAAGTTCGCCTGTTACCGCCATCCGTACTCGTCTCTCTTCGGCCTAAAGAAAAACACACAGGGGGCGTCAAATGCAATCGAATAAAGAATCGAACCAAAAGCTGATTGAGCGATTTCCGTTTCTTATGCCTCGTAACCGCTGGACGGGAAAAGTTCCAGAAGATTACGACTATTCCTATACGGAATTGGATTCCATGCCTGACGGCTGGCGAAAGGCTTTTGGGGAGCAAATGTGTGAAGATATCCGTGAGGAATTGGTACATGCCGAGTATCTCAACCAATACCGTATTTCCCAGATCAAGGAGAAATATGGAACACTCTGTTGGTATGACTTTGGCTGTACAGAGCGGATGCTTCGTGACATCATCCCCAAATATGAGCACTTATCTGCGAGAACTTGCATCAGATGTGGGAATCCTGCAACAAAGGTTTCTACTGGCTGGATCAGTCCCTACTGTGACACTTGTGCTGGCAAAATCAGTCATGCCGAGAGATTTATTTCCATTAAGGAATGGCTCGATAGAAGCAGCAGTGAAGTAACATCAAAAAGGAGCCTAAATGAAAAAGATACCCACTCTCTTTGAACGAGAATTTGAAAACCATCGAATTGTCCGGATACTGCCAAATATCAGCCCTGACCTTGCTTGGGTCATGGCCGGCGAAGGCGTTGCTACCATCAAATGGGACGGTGCCTGCTGTGCGGTCATCAATGGTGTTTTCTACAAAAGATACGATGCCAAGAATGGGAAACCCATTCCGCCCAACGCCATCAAGTGTCAGGAGAACGCAGACCCTGTCACAGGTCACCTGCCTTGTTGGATGCCTTGTGACAGATCCGTCCCCAGCGACAAATGGTTTTGGAATGCGTATGACAGGATGGACAGCGTGCCCGATGGAACATATGAGGCCATCGGCCCACATTTCAGAGCAAACCCATACAATCTCGATGCCGATGTACTCAAGCCCCATGGGAAAGACATTGTTGAACTGGATCGGAGCTTTGAAGGCATCCGCACTTATCTGGAAACCCATGTGATCGAAGGGATCGTCTTCTGGAAAGATGGACAGCCTCAGTGCAAGATCAAACGCAAGGATTTCGGGTTCCCGTGGGGAAGATGACTGCTTAAATTGGAAGACTCCATTAGAGGTACGGCAAAGCACTTGGCGATAGGAGGCGCACCACATGAGTAAATGGCTCGGCTACACAGTAGAGCTATTCTCCAATGGTCAATGGTTCAACATCGATCAGTGGCATCGACACGCAAATGGAGAACTCAGACACCGCTATCTGTATACTGCGCCCGAACGAGATATCTTCTCCAGCGCGCATGATGAGCTGGCTCTTAGTAAAGAGAGAATCTGCTTTTCTGACCTAGCAGCAG
>DXUR01000509.1 GCA_019417795.1 Clostridiales bacterium
GCGGCTCTATGATGAACGTGCGAAGCTCAAAAAGGAAGCTCGGATGATCGACACCTTGAAAGCAAACATGGATGATTTTCTCAAGCCGAGTGCAGAGCATGACCGCGACCAAGTTCACAAGAATCAACTTGAATAAAGATAAATGCCTGAGCTGATTTATAAAACCAGCTCAGGCATTTTCTGTATTACCCCGCGTGACGAAACATTCGTGCAAATCGGTCGTATTCATCCAAAGTTTACGAAATCCTATTGAACATCCGCTCCGGCAGTGGTATAATTATAAAAGTTATGCTATACAATCTGTGCTGAGGTGAAAACTATGAAAGCAAGCTACAAAAAATTGTGGAAACTGCTTGTGGATAAGGATATGAGCAAAGGCGATCTTCATAAGGCGTCGGGGCTATCTTCCAGTACCATGACGAAGCTCCGAAAAGGCGAAGATGTGTCGATGGAAGCCCTGAGAAAAATCTGCATTTGCCTCGGCTGCAATATCGGTGACATCGTAGAGTTTGTAGATGAAAGCAAGTAAGAGTCCGCTTTATGGGACAGCTAATATGATACAATAACAGTAAGCTTGGAAGACAAGTTCAGATGGAGAAACGCATGGAAAGATCCTTAATCTATAATGGAACGATCACGGCGGAACAGTTCCTCTTCTATGAAATCCGCATTGCATCGAAATATTACCTCGATGGGACATCCGTAGAGGACGCTATCGAAGAAATCAAAAAGAATAATCTGTTTCAATACCCGACCGAGCGGCTTGTTGCCCGTATGGTGCGAAGCTGCTATAAGCGGCTGGACGCATTAGACGATGAACAGCTCCGGCAGGAATTATCATCGGCTCCGGCTGAGATCGCAAAGCAGATCAACCTCTATGCCATGATGCGATACAACCGCATTGTCTGGGACTTCATGGTCGGCGTGATCGGAGAAAAGTTCCGGAGTCAGGACTTCGAGTTTTCGCGGAAAGACCTGAATGTCTTCTTCTCCCATTTGCAGGAGCAGAACGATGACATTGCCGGATGGAGCGAGACAACGGTCAATAAGATTAAGCAAGTGCTGACGAAGATTTTAGTTGAGGTTGAGATCCTTGACACCTTCAAATCGACGCGGCTCAATCCGCTGTTCCTCTGCGAAGAGTTGGAAGAAGGCATTCGCAGAAATAATGATCTCGAAGCACTCGTGGCTTTTAACTGCTTTAGATAGGAGGCTCTGGCATGAGTGACATCAAGCAAGAGTTAGATAAAATCAGAGGACGTATTTCCGAACCAAGTTTTCTGAAAAACGAAGGCTTGAGCAACGAGGTTGGCATTCATGTGTTCTGCTATGATCCGGCAGATGAGTTGATCGTCAGAGACTTCGTTTCCCGGCTGAAAGCAGAGAGCGGAACGCCGTACCACATTAAGGAATGTGACCTCTATGAGATTTTTCTGAGACTCTTGGAGGACAAGCGTGTTCTGAAATCCGTGGACGGGCTGGAAGAAAAGCGCGGAAAGGAATACCTTCTCAAGCAGCTTCAAAAGATCGCAACGCCAGAGGCTCTTCTGGAATACATGAAGTACGAGCCGCATGAGTACGGTGATGTGCTATTCCTGACCGGCGTGGGAAAAATCTTCCCGTTTATGCGCTCTCATAAAATGCTGGACAGTATGCAGCATCTCTTTGAGGACATCCCGATTGTGATGTTTTATCCGGGATCGTTCAACGGGCAAGACCTCGGATTGTTTGGAAAGTTTCTGGACGGACACTACTACCGGGCATTCAACCTTTTGTAATTGGAGGAAAGCGGCATGAAAATACAAAGTATGTTCCAAAAGGACATTGACCGCCCTATCAACGGCGTTGTTAAGGTCATGCAGGATGACCAGCAGAGCTTAAAGGATGAACTGAGTGAATACATCATCACGAAGGAACTGCGGCGTCATTTTGCCACATTCTTTGATAACTACGTCAAGGCGATTGATACCCCGACTGATAAGATCGGCGTCTGGATTTCCGGCTTCTTTGGAAGTGGTAAATCTCACTTCCTGAAAATGCTTTCCTACCTTCTCGCCAACAAAGAGGTGGACGGCAAACACGCCTTTGATTACTTCGCGGACAAATTCGACGATCCGATGATGTATGCGACGGTGCAGAAATGTGTCCGCATTCCCACGGAGTCTATCCTGTTCAACATCGACATTGAGGGACCAATCAACAAGGACAAGACCGCCGTGCTGCGCGTCTTTGCGAAGGTATTCTACAATCACTGTGGCTTCTATGGCGAAGACCTCAAGGTGGCGAAGCTGGAACGCTTCATTGATAAGCAGGGCAAGACGGATGCTTTCCGCGCCGCATTCAAGGAAGTCAACGGGGAAGAGTGGGTCAACGCCCGCGATTCCGCCGCCTTCTTCGAGGATGATGTGGTTGAGGTTTTGCAGTCTGTTCTCGGCATGAGCGAGACAGCAGCCCGCAACTGGTTTAACGGCGAAGAGAACGCCGACATGAGCATCAAGCAGCTCGTCTCCGAGATCAAGGAGTATGTGGACAACAAGGAAGGCAACTTCCGCCTTCTGTTCTGCGTGGATGAAGTCGGTCAGTACATCGGTGACGATGGTGATCTGATGATGAATCTGCAATCGCTGGTGGAAGAGATCGGTGACAAATGCCGGGGCAAGGTCTGGGTCATGGTCACGAGCCAGGAAGCGATTGATTCCGTTGTGAAAATCACCGGCAATGACTTCTCCAAGATTCAGGGACGCTTCAACACCCGTCTGAGCCTTTCTTCCTCGTCTGTCGATGAGGTCATCAAAAAGCGTGTTCTGGCGAAGACGGAGGACGCAGATCACCTCCTGCAAATGGAGTATGAGAAAGAGGCTTCGGGCTTAAAGAGCCTGTTTGCCTTTGATAATCCGATCCTCGACATCAAGGGCTTTACCAGCGCGGCAGAGTTCAGCGCGACTTTCCCCTTTGTTCCGTATCAGTTCATCGTCATCCAGAAGGTTCTCGCGGAAATCCGCAAGCACGGCAACTCCGGAAAGCACCTTTCGGGCGGCGAACGCTCCATGCTGTCCGGCTTCCAAGAGGCGGCGCAGAAGGTAGAGAACAAGGACGAGAACGCCCTTGTGCCGTTCTATCAGTTCTATGACACGGTACATACCTTCTTGGAGAGCGCTATCCGCCGGGTCATCGACCGCTGCCAGAATGCGGCGGACGCC
>DXUR01000051.1 GCA_019417795.1 Clostridiales bacterium
GGTTTTCGTTAAAACTTACTGTCTAATGGTAAGGGTTTTAAAAACTCAAACTGTCCAATCTATAGGGTACATTTTATAATAATTGTTATATTTTATTATCAAATATCTCTCAAGCCCTTGAAAACACTAAGTTTATCGCAGGTGAGCTTTCCCTTATTGTTTCCCTTGTATTATATTGTCCCACCAGTGTTTACGAACTCTGATAAGGGCAAATACAAGGGCAAGAAAATCCTATAAAACAGTATAACACAAAATTAAAACGACATGGTGAACTGATTGAAATGCTTCTATTTTTTTAACGAATGATTGATTGAACGATAAGGAGATTTGATACGATGAGAACGATATTTGCAGAATACAATTCTTGACAGAAAATGTTAGCAGACTTACAATTATTCTGGTTTCAAATGATTCACAATTTTTGATGTACAATTTGATATTATAATTGAAAATACAGACATTTTGGCACCTGAATTTTATAAAAAAAGGAGTTTATCAACATGACACAGAAAAAACAAATGACAAATCCACTTGGTACCGATAGGATATGCCATACTTGTTTGTGAAGAGTTCAGCTGCCTTGAATTTCACATGAACAGGGACACGATCAGCTGGATTCTAAAAAAGAATACAGGAGGTCGCTATGGAGAAATTGGAAAAACGGATTCATGATGACAGCAATGGTCTGGACTATGTTCTGGTCGGAGACTACTACATACCAGACTTGAAGCTGCCGGAAGAAAACCGTCCCATTGGGCGATGGGGACAGATGCACAGGGATTATCTGAAACAGTACCGCCCAGCCCTATACAATGAACTGCTTTTGGCGGGCAGGCTCTGGACATATCTGGCAGACCTGAATGAACAGGCACAGAATCGGTTAGACACCATCATGGAACAGATGAAAGCTGCCGAAGGTATCACTGAGGAATTGAAAGCCCATGAACAGATAGCATGGGTCAGAGCTGTCAATAACATTCGTAACCGGGTAGAGGAAATTATCCTCTCGGAATTGGTGTACGGAAAGGAGCCGCTATGAGATACCGCATTGAACGAATAGAAGGTCAACATTGTCATTTTGTTAATGGGCGGAAAGAACTTCTTGCCTATTTGAAACACACACAGGCGGGAACCATCACAGACATCCGCAAGATTTATCAGAGCGGCGTTACCGATTCTGTCATGGAACTGTATCTGCCGTATATGAAAAAATAGAATGTTTGTTATACCAAAACAGAGTATTTTTTGAACCACTCACTGAATTTTCCAGCGGGTGGTTCTTTTATTACCGCTTTTTCTTCTTGGGAACAAAGTAAGGCTGCGGCTTCGCCTTTCCCCTCTTGCTGTTGGGATTTTTCAACAGCTTTGACAGGCTCAGTATCCGTAGGAACGCAGAGAAGTCCTCGGAGGAGATTTTTTCAAACGGTATCATCATCTGGTCGCAGAACTCATGAATCATCCGTTCTTCATTACTCCCCAGCTGCATCGTGCGTTGGAACTTTTCCTGCACTTGCGTAAGCGTTGGCTGCGGATCGGCGGTTGTCGGGTCGGTGACATGGGCTTTGCGTATATCACGGACAATGCTGTCTAAATCATCATGTATCGTATGATGGAAGAAGTCACTTTCCTGAACCTGCCCTACTTCCAGTGTACGGACATAAAGGTCATCTTCTCCCGGAGCATGGCTGTTTAGGATTTCCTGCCGGGCAGCTTCCAGTACCATGTTCATCTGCTCGACACGCATATCCGCAATTCGGTCAACAAAAATTTCTATATCTGCCATCAGCCGCCGGAAGTTTGGGTGTGTGGCAATCTCGCACAAAAGCCGGTTGTTGATGGTGCCGCTGCTTAAAAGTTCTACCATATCATCGCTCAGATGCAGAGCCTGTAGCTCTGTGTTTGGGTGATTTTTATTTTCCGTCAGCCCCATCAGGTAGTCGGTGGACACGCCGTAAAATTTTGCCAGTGTTGCAATGGCAAAGGGGCTGATGTCCTTATAATCATCGTTTTCATATTTCCCCAGAGCCGATTTGGATAATCCCGTCTGCTCTGCCAGTTTTTCCAGTGTCAGGTCTTTATTTACTACCCGAAGGTCTTTTAACCGTTCTTGAATGGAAAGTTTTACGTGCATCGAAATGCCCCCTTTTTATCAGGAAAATCCTGTTGCTATTTACCATTATAGCACGTTTCCATAAGCGTGGAAATATGGCGTTTTTGTGGATTTTTCCATCGTTTTGGATATACGGGAGAAGCCCTGTTTTTCGGTAGAATGATTCTTGTCAACAGACAGGAACCTTGAAAATCGAATGACCGGCTGCATGATGTATGACCTTTGGGGAAGTGACGCCATGACAGGAGCGCACCAAAAAGGACAATACGCCGGTGGGGAGCGTACCCGCTTGCAGGAGCAGATTGCAGATAGGAAACGGCAAAGAAGATTGTAACTTATGCGGGGTTTGCCCCGCTGTAAATAGAAGCTGCGTAAGCGGCTTCTCCATGAAATGACAGGAGGTTGATTTTTATGAAGTTAAGTATCAGGGAAAAGAAAGTGCTGTATGCGTTTGGCTGTCCCAACTATCAAAACACAGTCACAAGGATGAAATGGCTCACGGCGCTTACCGTTGATCCGGAAGCAAAGCGCCGGATGCTGGAACTTGCCCGGAAGCTGGAAATGGAAACCGATGAAAGCTGGTACAACTGCTTTTATCATCATCTGCGGGCTGAGATGGATGAGTATTACCGGGCAAAACGCTGTCTGCGTGTAGTCAGGAAAAGCACCGATTATGAGGAGGATTTTTATGATTATGAGGAGGATTTTTATGAGGAAGCCGTCTAAATATGAAAAAGAAACCATTATCAACTTCAACGAAGCGGAGGACACCGCCAATATTTATACGTTCAACGCTGACTTGAAGCGTCGTCTGGCTGAGTTCAGCCGGAAATACCCTTTGCTGTGCCGGTTGGAACACAGTACCGCTGAGGGGAGCGTGACTTACGTGATGGACAAATCCCGCTTATCTATCCGGCTGGTGCCGCCGTATAGTGAGGAGCGCAGAGCCGCCGCCAGAGAATACGCTAAACAACACGGCTTTCAGGTTCTGCGGACAGAGAAGGAAAGTGCCTGATATGGGTGCGTTTTACGGTAAAACAACGGGTCTGCACCCAGCATTTTTATCGTGAAGATGCTAAGGGGTACTCTGTACCGTCTCCTATGTAAAACCGGCACATGAAGCGTTACAGAGCCGGAAGAGCTGACAAAAGCCTCCGCAGAGGGGGAGGTCAGCTTTTCCGGGCTGGGTACAGGGGTGCAGCACCCTGTTGGGGTCAAGGGGCAACGCCCATTGGCTGGGGTGAGGGACGGCAGTTCCCATCGGGTCAAGGGTGAAACGCCTTGGCAGGTCAAGGGCGGCAGCCTTGCCCAGTGAATTGGCGTTGCGCCGATTCGTACTGGGTATTACTTGTCGCAAAACTGCTCAAGGAATCGGCTTCGCCGCCACTCCCCTGTCGGGGAAAGAAAAAAGATTGGAGGGAAAAACAGAATGAAACTGACACGGCATAACGGCAGGTCTTGGAAACATGGCACTTATAATCCGAAGCACAATGACCGCAGCTTTGATTTGGAAAACAGTGAGCATATCAACGCAGAGCTTGCTAAGAAAAATGTGTATTGGGATTGCTACAACGGTTTCCGTAACCTTGCCAAAGAGGAACTTCTGGCAGATACATTTGAGGAAGTTGAGGAAATGTATTATTCTTCCCATTACCGCAGTTATGTAGAAGCACAGAATCAGAGGAACGAAAAAAACAGACACCCGGAACGAAACCGCACGACTTCGGATTTACTGAAAAATAAAAAGACAGCGCCAGAAGAAACTATCTTCCAGATTGGAACCATAGACAACCATGCACCGCCGGAAGTCCTGCTTCTGGTTGTGACAGATTTTCTGGCTGAGATGGAAAAAAGGTTTGGTAAACATGTCCATATCCTTGACTGGGCGCTGCACATGGATGAAGGTACGCCCCATATCCACGAACGGCACGTTTTTGATTGTGAGAACCAGTATGGGGAGCTTGCCCCGCAACAGGAAAAAGCATTGGAGGAACTTGGTTTTGAACTTCCTGATCCTGCACAGAAAGCAGGGAAAACCAACAACAGAAAGAAAACTTTTGATGCCGTCTGCCGCACATTGCTTTTTGATATGGCAAAAAAACATGGCCTGCACCTGGAGGAAGAACCGGAATACGGCGGTCGTGCGTATCTTGAAAAACAGGACTATATCCTGATGAAGCAGAAACAGCAGATGGAGCAACAGGAGAAAAAGCTGGAGGAACTGACCGTTAAGATTGAGGACATTGAAACGCTGGTAGATGAAGTTGCTGATGTTGCCTACGATAAGGCAGTTGAGGTTGTGAGCGATACCGTCCGCATGGAAACCCATAAAGAAGATATTCGTCTGATTGAAGAAACACAAAATTGGCTGCGCTCGCCGGAGCGTAAAGCACCAAAGAAAGAGCGTGACTATGCCATTGACCGATTAGACGGTGTAGTGAAAAAAATCAGAAATTCCATGCAGAATACGTTGCAGAAAATCCAGACCGCCCTGATGAAGCCGTCTGCTAAAAAAGCCGGAAAGGAACAAATCAAGGAAAAAACAAAGGAATCCATTTATTCCAAGCTTGCAAGAGGAAAGATTTCGGCAGACGCAGCCAATCAGGCTCGATGGGAACAGCAAAAACGGAAGCTTGGGAAAAAAAGGGACATGGAGATTTGACAGGCACTTATTGTTTTCATTTTCTGAAACGGTCAGTTTCTTTTCTATTTTGTGAGGTGATTTAGAGATGAATGTATTTGAAGCTGTGAAGCAGTCTGTCACCGCAAGACAGGCTGCGGAAATGTATGGAATCAAAGTCAGGCGCAATGGCATGGCGTGCTGTCCATTCCATAATGATAAAAATCCCAGCATGAAGCTGGATAAGCGTTACCATTGTTTCGGATGTCAGGCAGATGGGGATGCGATTGATTTTACTGCCCGTCTGTTTGGTCTGAACAGTAAGGAAGCCGCCCTAAAGCTGGCGGCAGATTTTTTCATTGTATTTGATGCCAAAGGGCATGACCCGCCGGGGAGAAAGAAGGTCAAGCCGAAGATACGGGAAGAACTGCGATACCGTCAGGCAGAACAGAAATGTTTCCGGGTGCTATCCGATTATTACCATTTACTGTGCCGGTGGGAACGGGATTATGCCCCAAAGACCCCGGAGGAGGAATGGAATCCGTTTTTTGTAGAAGCCCTGCAACAAAAGTCCTATATCGAATATCTGCTGGACAGTTTACTGTCTGACAATATCGAAGAACGGGCGTCTGTGGTGGCAGGGTATGGAAAAGAGGTGAGGAAGATTGAACAGCGAATATCAGAGTTTACCGCCAGCCACCCGGCAGGCGGTGATGAGCGCCGCCGATGCCATGCTGCCGCCCCGGAGCGTTGAGGAGATTCGGGAAAGCCTTACGGTGACGGAAAAGGGACAGACGGCGAACACCATCGGGAACTGTCAGACTGTATTCTGTCAAGACCCGCTTCTGAAAGGCGCTATCTGTCTGAACCTTCTGACTGACCGTGTGGACATTGTGCGGGATCTGGGCTGGCGCAGAAGTACCAGCGCCCTGACGGACACCGATGTGAAATATCTTCTTTATTTTGAACAGAACTATGGGCTGACCAGTGAAAAGAAGCTGACGGCGGCGCTTTCCATTGTAGCAAATGAAAACTGCTATCACCCCATACAGGATGCGTTAAATGCCCTTGTCTGGGACGGACAGCCCCGGATTCGTTCCTGTTTGCATCATTTTCTGGGGGCAGAGGTGAGCGATTATGTGGAAGAAATGTTCCGGCACTTTCTTCTGGGCGCTGTCCGACGGGTATTCCACCCCGGCTCTAAATATGAGGAAATGCTCTGTCTGGTGGGCGGTCAGGGGGCGGGAAAATCCACCTTTTTCCGTCTGCTGGCAATGAAAGACGAGTGGTTCAGTGATGATTTGAAGCGGCTGGACGATGACAAGGTATTTGCAAAGCTGCAAGGTCACTGGATTATTGAGATGTCGGAAATGCTTGCCACCAGCACTGCAAAAAGCATTGAGGAGATACGCTCGTTTATCAGCCGTCAAAAGGAAACCTATCGAATCCCCTATGAAACCCAGCCAAAAGACAGGCTGCGGCAGTGTGTGTTCGGCGGTACTTCCAATACGCTGGATTTTCTGCCGCTGGACAGAGCCGGGAACCGCCGGTTCCTGCCTATCATGGTGTACCCGGAGGTTGCGGAGGTTCACATTTTAGAGAACGAATCTGCTTCCAGAGCCTATCTGCTGCAGGTCTGGGCAGAAGCCATGAGCATTTATAAAAGAGGCAGGTATTCCATGAAATTCACAAAAGAGATTCAGAAGCAGCTGGTGGAGGTGCAGAAAGACTTTATGCCGGAGGACACGGAAGCCGGACAGATTCAGGGCTTTTTAGAACATTATTCCGGCAGCATGGTCTGTTCCAAACAGCTTTTTAAGGAAGCGCTTGGACGGACGTTTGAAGAACCGAAACGCTGGCAGCTTCATAACATCAACGAGATTATGAACACAGTGGTGTCAGGCTGGAAGCCATTTTCCAACCCTCGGATGTTTGCCGGTTATGGTCGGCAGAGGGGCTGGGAGCGTGAACCTTCCGGCAACGAACTGCCCGGCAACGAAAGCGGATTTGTAGAATTGAGTGAGGAAGAATGCCGCCAGCTAGAACTTCCAAAGGAGTGGATTGCCTGATTTGTGGCGTTGGTTGCAGGGTTCATTGTCAGTTGGTTGCCGACTTTGTTGCCGGGGATTTTCGGGTCTGGATGCGGAAAAATCCTGTAAATAAGGTATTCTTTCATGAGTATCTATATCTTTGGCAACGAAAGCAACGAGATTTGATAAGAAAATAAGAAAAGTAAGAATGGAAAGCCAGGGAATAGAGAATATGTTTTTTGAGGTTCGTTGCCGGACTTCGTTGTCATTCCCTGTTGTCTGGCTCAATGTATCATGGAGGTAGCTTATGGAGAAAAATAGAAAACAAAATAAAAAGGTACAGTTTATCGTGGTGCGGGAGTTTTCCGGGGAAAAGCCCATGCGGGAAGCCTTTGAGGAACTGATCGAGCGTCAGACCTGCGGACAGTTTGAAAAATGGCGGCAGCATCGGGAAACGGCAGAAAAAGCTGCGTAAAACGGTTGAATCAGGGACAGGGACATGGTACTATAATGGTATCGTGTCCCTGTTCATAGAAGGAGAACACTATGAGCAGGAAAAAAGAAATAAACCAGAAAATCACGGCTCTCTACTGCCGCATTTCCCTTGAGGACGGCGGTGATAATGAGAGCATGAGCATCAGTAATCAAAAACTGATGTTAAAGGACTATGCTGAAAAAATTGGTCTGTTTCAGCATGAGTATTATGTAGATGACGGGTACACAGGAAGGAATTTCAACCGTCCTTCGTTTCAGCGCATGATTGCAGATATTGAAGCCGGGAAGATTGGCTGCGTCATTACCAAAGACCTTTCCAGACTTGGCAGAAATTATATTGAAGCCGGAAGTTATATCGAAATCTTTTTCCCGAAACACCGTGTCCGCTATATTGCCATTACGGACGGTGTGGACAGCCTGACCCGTCAGGAGATGGACATCACGCCGTCCAAGAACATCCTGAATGACATGTACAGCCGGGATATTTCCAAAAAGGTGCTTGCAGGACGTATGACCCGTTCCAGACAGGGAAAGTTTTGCGGCGGGCAGCCGCCCTTCGGTCTGATGCGTGACCCGGAGGACAACGGACATTTAATCCTTGACCCGGACACAGCGCCGGTTATCCGAAAAATTTATGACATGGCGCTGGATGGCTTGGGCTGTATGCGGATTGCAAAGCAGCTGATGGAGGATAAAATCCCTATCACAAGGGTAAAGGGAGATACCGCCTGTGATGTAAACTATTATTCATGGGGGGCTTCCAGAATTAGCCATATCTTGAGGAATCCATTTTATAAGGGCGCACATCTGGTCTGCCGGACACACCAGAAAGGGATTCGTTCCAACACCTATGACATTATCCCACGTGAAGATTGGGAAGTTATTGAGGACTGCCATGAAGCAATCGTATCCCCGGAGGAATGGGAACAGGTGCAGACCATTATTGACCGCAGACCGCCTGTTATGAAAGGCAATGCCTGTCCTTTTTATAACATTTTTCACGGCATCATCTACTGTGCTACCTGTGGAAAGTCCATGCAGGTGCGGTATGAAAAGGTGGGCAGAACCTCAAAGAACCGTTTTACCGGCGAAGAACGGGAACCCATTGATAAGGCATACTATATCTGCCAGACCTATAACCGACTGGGCAAAAATGCCTGTAGCAGCCACAAGTTAGAAGCAAGGGATTTATATAATCTTATTTTAGCAGACATTCAGGAGCTGGCAAAGACCGCACTTAAAGATTCCGATGC
Source organism: Clostridiales bacterium (assembly GCA_019417795.1). The sequence continues at coordinate 8,509 of DXUR01000051.1, forward strand.
CTTTTACCACCGGCTGAGTAGCCGGATGGAACGCCGGTATATGGCAGATATATCTGAAATACAGAAAGAATGTGACCGGCTGACTGCACGAAATCAGGAAATTGACGCTATGTTTTTGAGCCTTTATACCGACAAGGCAAAGGGTGTACTGACGGAACAGCGGTTTCTGAAGCTGACTTCTGCTATGGAGCAGGAACAGGAATCCAACCAAAAGCGTCTGCGTGATCTGATGGAAATGATGCGCCACTCTGACGAACAGGAAAGTGATGTTAAAGCATTTATCAAGGAAATCCGGCAGTATGCCACCATTGAGGAACTGGACGAGGTGGTGCTGCACCGGCTTATCCATAAGATTCTGGTGGGTGAGGTCAAAAAGATTGACGGTCAGAAAGTGCAGGAAGTTAAGATAGTCTATAATTTTGTAGGTGAAATACCTGAGATAATAGAATAATAAAAAGTAGCTCTTCTCCTATGTTTTGGAGAAGAGCTACTTTAGTTATTTTTTAATTACTAAATCGTATATCGTAACACTTAGTCCGGCCAATCCAAATAGGTGGAATCAACCAATGTACTGCCACTTGCTTTGAATGTATCCAGGAAAGTACAATCTTTTGAAATATTCAAGCCTTCCCACAAGTAGTTTATCGTACCTTTCATATGGATTTGGCAAAATTGTTTATTACTTGAAATTTCGCTCCATGAATAGTTTGGTTCCCATGATCCCAATGTAAATCCCGTATCATAAGAACTTCCAACTAATGAAACACTTGATATTTTAGAAGAACTTACTGTGGCTTTGAAATCTTGTTTTATATATCCCCAACCAATAGCTGGAATCATACTCTCGACACTGGCAGTATAAGTGCCAGTTGCGCGTGTTGTAGGTAGAGGAGTAACTCTAATAGACATACTATCCATAGCAGTTTTCATCATTTCTACATAAGAGCGAACAGATGCTTCTATCTCAGCATCGCTAATGTTATCATTGATTGGCGTAATATGAAAATTTTCGAACCTTACACCAATTCCATTTTCTTCAGCCCATGTATTCAATTCTTCAGCAGCGTACTTTTCTGCATTAAACTCTCCATTTGTATCTGCTGCAAACACTGTCATTGATGACGCAAGTATCAGACATAGTGATATTAAGAGAGCAAAAATTTTTTTAACATTATGTTTCATTACAATACCTCCTTTTTTATAGCTTTTCTGATTTTCACAGCTAATGCAAGGATTAACGTATAAATTAAATATGTAATAAACACATCTAAAAGAAATGTTCCTATACCAAAATGTATTGCAAAATCATCGCGTGCATAAATGGTATAGAATTTATACGGAAATCCCAACCATAAAGCATCTGACATTGTTTCTTGTGTAAAAGGAATGTATGCAAGAAACAATGTAATACACAGACTATGAATTAGCCTCTGTATGTTCCAAAATCTTTTGATATTGCTCACTTCCTTTCACAAATAACCCAATTAAACCGTTGCTTTTTATTTTCTTTTCTCTCCAACGGAATCACCCCTTTTTCAATATTTCATTATGCTTAAACCTATTTATATAATAGCATATTTTTTTATTTCATTCAATAGAAAAAATGATTATAGGACATCTTGAGCTTTTAAGAATATCTTCAATTCATCACTTGACATTGTGGCAAAGATTTCCACGCTGGTGGCACGTTTTGCTGTTCCAAGCATTATCGCAACGCTTGTCAGCGCAGTTTACAATATCGCAGACCAGCTTTTTATCGGAAATGCAGTCGGCACGCTCGGAAATGCTGCAACCAATATCGCCTTTCCGCTCTCTATGCTCTGCGCTTCGCTGGCACTGCTTTTTGGGATCGGCGGAGCATCAAGCTTTAACCTTCGTATGGGCGCTGGACGAAAAGAGGAAGCGCCTTATTATATCGGCAACTCCATCACTATGCTGCTCTCACTCGGATTTCTTTTACTGCTTATCACCGAACTGTTTTTAAATCCGCTGTTAGTGCTCTTTGGTTCCCCGGCAGATGTACTCCCACTGGCAGAGCAATATGTCCGCGTCACAGCGGTCGGTTTTCCATTTCTGATCTTAACCATCGGAAGCGGTCACCTGATCCGTGCGGACGGCAACCCGAAAATGGCAATGTTTGTCACGGTTTCAGGTGCTGTCATTAATATTGTCTTAGACGCACTATTCGTATTCGGTTTCCAATGGGGAATGTACGGTGCTGCCTGGGCGACTGTCATCGGACAGATCATCTCCGCTGCGATCGCGATCCGTTACTTCATGCATTACCACACTGTGACATTAGAAAAACAGCATTTTATCCCTTCCGGGAAAGTTCTCGCAAAGATCTGTTCCCTCGGCATGTCCTCAGGCATTAACCAGATTGCCACGATGATCGTGCAGATCGTCATGAACAACCTGTTAAAACACTACGGCGCACAGTCCGTTTATGGCGAATCCATCCCGATCGCCTGTGCCGGAATTGTCATGAAGGTAAACCAGCTTTATTTTTCTATTGTTATCGGACTGGCCCAGGGAAGCCAGCCAATTGAAAGTTTTAATTACGGTGCAAAGCAATACAAACGGGTGAAGGACGCTTTCCTTCTCGCAGCGTCAGTCGGTGCGGTTGTATCCATTATTTCCTTTTTGCTGTTCCAGCTTTTCCCGAGACAGATCCTTGGTCTGTTCGGAAGCGGAAGCGAAGAATATTTTGAGTTCGGTGTCAACTATTTCCGAGCCTTCCTGTTCTTCACCTGGTTAAACTTTTTGCAGCCGATCTCCTCGATATTTTTCCCTTCCATCGGAAAAGCGTACAAGGGAACTGTCCTCTCCCTGACCAGACAGATCCTGTTCCTGCTGCCGCTTATCGTTGCGCTACCGCATTTTTTCGGCATTATGGGCGTACTTTATGCAGGACCGATTGCCGACCTTCTGTCCTTTGCAGTCGGTCTTAGCATGGTGATCGTTGAATTCAAACATATTAATAAGCTGGAAGCTGAGCTGGCTTAATATTATCCTTTACCCCAACACCTTCTCCAGATCCTCCACAACGATCTTAAGAGCTTTGATCCGGGCATATTTCTTGTCGACAGACTCTAAAATATGCCACGGAGCATAGGAGGTGCTGGTCTTTTGGATCATCTCATTGACCGCTGTCTCATACGCATCCCATTTGTCACGGTTGCGCCAGTCCTCGTCTGTGATCTTCCACTGTTTTTCCGGTGTATTCTGTCTCTCATTAAAACGCTCAAGCTGCGTATCTTTGTCAATCTGCACCCAGAATTTGATGATCACAGCGCCCCAGTCGTGAAGTTCTTTTTCAAATTCGTTGATCTCATTGTAGGCGCGCATCCAGTCATTTTCACTGCAAAATCCCTCCAGACGCTCCACCATCACTCTTCCGTACCAGGTGCGGTCAAAAATAGCGATATGTCCTGTTTTCGGCAGTCTCGTCCAGAAACGCCACAGGTAATGTCTTGCTTTCTCATGAGGTTCCGGGCTTGCGATCGGATGAACTTCGTAACCGCGCGGGTCGAGCGCTCCTGCGATCCGCTTGATATTGCCGCCTTTTCCTGCTGCATCCCAGCCCTCATAGGCAATGATGACCGGCACTTTTTTCCGGTAAAGACGATTGTGCAGCTCACCGAGCCGGTTCTGCAATTCTTTCAGTTCTTTGCGGTACTCGTCCGTCTCAATCTCTTTGTCTAACGGCACTTCTGACAAAAGCGGCATTGGGACTAACGGGAAAACATTCTGCAAAAGAGGCACTGCCAGTTTCTGATTACTCAACGCAATATCCCCTTGTTTCCCGCCAGCCTTTCACATACCATCTTATCACGACATATAT
>DXUR01000510.1 GCA_019417795.1 Clostridiales bacterium
CTGCTTTTTTTGCGCCCATTTTCAAAAATCTTTGGCAAACCACACCGCCGGATTGTTGTAGGGAGCAGACAGGGAAAATAAAAAAATTTTCGCTGCGTTTGCCAAAACGCCCCCTTTTCACCGTTGTAGTGGTGAACAGCGGGCAGAACACGCCGCCGCAATCGCTATATTGGTGGAGCAAGCCAGTATATCCGCAAACCAGAGCCGCCGAGGAAAGCGGTAGTTTTTTAGAGCAAGATTCTACCACGGTGCCAAAATCCGCATATCTGCGGTTTTGCCCCCTTTGGTAAATCTTGTTGGGGAGTGCCTTCCCCAAACCCTGCTCATGCGCCCTGTCGGGCGAGAAAGGAGGTCAACGCTTGAAGAAAAAATACAACACACCCCACCGCTGCCATGTGGTCAAAACCCGCATGACCGAGGAAGAATACGCCGACTTTACCGAGCGGCTGAAACACTATGACATGAGCCAAGCCGAATTTATCCGGCAAGCCATTACACGGGCGACCATTCGCCCCATCGTTACCGTTTCCCCGGTCAATGATGAACTGTTGTCCGCCGTTGGCAGGCTGACCGCCGAATACGGAAAAATCGGTGGCAACCTCAATCAGATTGCCCGCGCCCTCAACGAGTACGGCACACCATACAACGCCCTGTCCGTTGAAGTCCGCGCCGCCATTTCTGACCTTGCTGCCTTGAAGTTTGAAGTCCTGCGAAAGGTAGGTGACGCTGTTGGCAACATTCAAACATATCAGCTCTAAAAATGCGGACTATGGCGCAGCCGAGCAGTACCTCACCTTTGAACATGACGAGTTTACCATGAAGCCCACCCTTGATGAAAACGGGCGGCTCATGCTCAGGGAGGACTATCGAATAGCCACGCTGAACTGCGGCGACGAGGATTTTGCCGTTGCCTGTATGCGCTCCAATCTCCGCTATGGGAAGAACCAGAAGCGGGAAGATGTAAAAAGCCACCACTACATTATCAGCTTTGACCCACGGGACGCGGTGGACAACGGTTTGACCGTAGACCGGGCGCAGGCGTTGGGCGAGGAATTTTGCCGGAAGCAGTTTCCCGGACACCAAGCCATTGTCTGCACCCACCCGGACGGACACAACCACAGCGGCAATATCCATGTGCATATCGTTATCAATTCTCTGCGGATAGAGGAAGTTCCGTTCCTGCCTTACATGGACAGACCGGCAGACACCCGCACCGGGTGCAAACACCGCTGCACAGACGCGGCGATGGAATACTTCAAAGCCGAAGTCATGGAGCTGTGCCACCGGGAAAATCTCTATCAAATCGACCTTTTGCATGGCAGCAAAAACCGCATTACCGAGCGTGAGTATTGGGCGCAGCGGAAAGGGCAGGCAAAGCTGGACAAGGAAGCTGCTGCCTTGCCAGCCGAGGAGCAGCCAGCCAAGCCCACGAAGTTTGAAACAGACAAGGAAAAATTGCGGCAGACCATACGCACCGCGCTGTCCTCTGCCGCAAGCTATGGCGAGTTCGCCGCCGTTCTCTTGCAACAGGGCGTGACTGTCAAGGAGAGCCGAGGGCGGCTATCCTACCTCACGCCGGACAGGACAAAGCCCATTACCGCCCGCAAGCTGGGAGATGATTTTGACCGCGCTGCCGTTCTTGCCCTTTTGGAACAGAACGCCCACAGAGCCGCCGAGCAGACCGCAACCGTACCCGAATACCCCCGCAACATAAGGGAGCGTTTGCAGGGCAAAAAAGCTGTCCAAACCACCCCGGAAAAGGACGGTATTCAGCGCATGGTTGACCGGGCAGCGAAGCGAGCGGAGGGAAAGGGCGCGGGCTATGACCGCTGGGCGGCAGTCCACAATCTGAAACAAATGGCGGCTACCGTTGCCGCCTATGGGCAGTACGGCTATTCGCCGGAGGAGCTGGACGCAGCCCTTGTATCCGCCAATGCGGATTTACAGGACAGCACCGCCAAGCTGAAAGCCCTGGACGCTGCTATCCGGGAGAAAAAGGAGCTTCAGACACAGGTGCTTGCCTATGCCAAGACCAAGCCTGCCCGTGACGGTCTGAAAGCGCAGAAAACGGAAAAAGCCCGCAGCGCCTACCGGGAACGGCACGAAAGCGATTTTATCATAGCGGACGCAGCCACCCGTTATTTTCGGGCGCATGGCGTTTCCAAGCTGCCAAGCCATAAAGCCCTGCAAGCGGAAATCGAGCGGCTTACCGCCGAAAAGAACGCCCATTACAACGAATACCGGGAGAAAAAAGCCCGTGTCAAGGAGCTGCATACCGTGAAAAGCAATCTTTCTCAAATCCTGCAAGGCGAGAAAGACAGAGAGAAAAAGCACGAACATGAGCGTTAAAAACCGCCCCGAAACGATACCAAAACGGGGATATGCCCTGCACCCTATCCGCAATACTGCCCACCTTTGAAACGGGGCGCACAGCGCAGGAAATCCCCGAAAATGACACCGAGAAACTACATTTTTACCGACCTATCCGCTTATACCAGCGGAAACGGCAGAAAGGAGCGAGAAATGCCACGCATGAGCAAAAAGCGGCGGTTGGAATGGAGCTTTTTCCTCAACCACCGAAACCGTATTACCTACAATGACCTTTGCCGGGGCTGCACACACGGCTGCAAGCAGAGCTTCCGGGCGATTATCGTCCTCTGCCCCCGGTATTTCTCTAAGAGATGGAAACACAGGGAGGACACCGCCAATGGCAGATAACCGCAAATATTACTACCTCAAACTGAAAGAAAACTTCTTCGACAGCGATTCCATTGTGCTGTTGGAGGACATGAAAGACGGGATTTTGTATTCCAATATCCTCTTGAAGCTGTACTTAAAATCGCTGAAAAATGGCGGCAGATTGCAGCTTGACGAGCATATCCCCTATACCGCCCAGATGATAGCCACGCTGACCCGTCACCAAATCGGGACGGTGGAACGGGCATTAGCCATCTTCCAGCAGTTAGGGCTTGTGGAGCAGCTTGACTGCGGGCTGCTCTATATGACCGACATTGAGCTGATGATCGGTCAATCCTCTACCGAAGCGGAACGGAAACGAGCCGCAAGGCTTGAAAACAAGGCACTTTTGCCGCCGCGGACAAATGGCGGACATTTGTCCGACATTCGTCCACCAGAGATAGAGATAAAGAAAGAGATAGATATAGAGTTAGAAAAAGAGGGAGAGTTAAAGGGACAAGCC
>DXUR01000511.1 GCA_019417795.1 Clostridiales bacterium
GCGCCTGTTGCGTTGTGATTATTTTAGCGCAAAGCGAAACCGTTGTACAGACCCCAGACGCATTTTTGGCGGTTTTCCCAAGGATGAGGGGGGCATTTTCCACCTTTTATACAAAGACAACAAAATTATTCCCCCAGTGTTGGCGGGGTAATACAAAAGTTTTCAACATTTTTTCGACGGAGGGTCAGCGCTCCGACTGCTTTTGTGCTTATCCGGCAGAGTATGACGTTTGCCGCAGACTCCGCTCAACCCTCGTACTGCATCCACAGCAGCGCGCATTTCTTTACAACAGAAGGGTATTCCGCAGGGTCAAATTCCATGTCTTTTTCGCCTGTGAATTTCCATCCCATCCGACGATAGAGAGCAATGGCGCGGGCGTTGGTGTCCAGCACGCTCAGGCGGGGATGCTCATACTCTTCCAGCTTTTTGCGGGCGAAATCCAACATTTTCTGGCCGATGCCCTTTCCCTGGGCATTCCCAGACACAAAGAGATGCTCAATGCGGCCGGTCTTGTGGTCTACGCTCACCATGCCGTCCGGCACATCTTTCGTCGTGTGCAGGTAGCAGGCCCAGCCGCCTTTTTTCTCCGCCTTGAGCTGAGCGAGAAACTCCTCTTCTGTCAGGCTTGCACAATACTCTTCCGTCCAGTTTCCGGCGCAGACGGCGCGGCGTCCCTCCGCAAACAGCTTTGCCGCAGCGGCAAACTGTTCCTCCGTCTTGACGAGGCGGACATTCTCGCCCCGCTTCCACTTGGGCAGCTCGGTGATGGGGTGGCTCTCGCACCACTGCTCATACAGCTCCGGGCGACGCAGACGGGTGCGCTCCCGGCTCTTTTCGCCCCGCCATGCGTCGATCTTCTGGTGGTCGCCGCCCAGCAGAACGTCGGGTACAACGCGGCCCTCCCAGACCTCGGGGCGGGTGTACTGGGGGTATTCCAGCAGGCCGTCCCAGTAGCTCTCCTCCTCGTAGCCCTTCTGCTCGGCCAGAACGCCGGGCTTGAGGCGGAGCACGCTGTCGGCCACCACGAGGCTGGCCAGCTCGCCGCCGGTGAGGATATAGTCGCCGATCGAGATCTCTTCGTCCGCAAACGCTTCAATGACGCGCTCGTCGATGCCCTCATAGTGGCCGCAGACCAGCGTCAGGTTATCGTACTGGACCAGCCTGCGGGCGTGCTCTTCGGTGTAACGCTGACCGCCCGCCGTCAAGAACACGATATGCGGGGCCGGGCGTCCCTGTTCCGCTACCTCTTTCTGGACGGCGCGCAGGCAGTCGGCGATGGGCTGGGCATAGAGCACCATACCGCAGCCGCCGCCATAGGGGTAGTCGTCGGTCTGCTTCTGCTTGTTGAGGGTGTAGTCCCGGATCTGATGGCAGTGGGTCTCGATGTAGCCGCGCCTGGCTGCGCGGCCGATGATGCTGGCGTCCAGCACCTGCTGGCACATCTCAGGGAAAAGGGTCACGATGTCCACACGCATTCCCATCGCTCACTCCTCCTCCCGCTCACTGTCGAAATCATCGTCCAGCAGACCCGGGATGGGAGTGACGAGGATATAGCCTTCCGGCGGATTGCGCTCTTTGAGAAAGGCGTCCACACCGGGGAACATATATTCCTTGCCGCTGGGGGACTTGACCGTATAGATGTCCTGTGCGCCGGGGTGGTCCACGCTGGTGACGACGCCGTACACCTTTCCGGTGTCGGCGTCCCGCACCTCGCAGCCGATGAGGTCGGCCACATACCACCGGCCCTCGGGCAGGGTGGCGTCGCTGCGGTCGAAGTAGAACACCTGACCCCGCAGCGCGCGGGCGGAGTCCATATCGTTCACGCCCTCCAGCTGGAGCAGCGCCATCTGCCCCTGCGGGCGGATGGAGATGATGTTATAGCACTTGCCGCCCTTTGCCGAAGCATAGAGACGGCCCGTCTTTTTGAGAAAATCCACGCCGTCGCACCACAGCTCCAGCTTCATTTCGCCGCGCACACCGTGGGTGGTGACGACCTTGCCTGCTTCCAGATATTGCTGCATTGTAAACTCCTGTCTAACCTCTCCGTCACGGCTTACGCCGTGCCACCTCCCCTAACGAGGGGAGGCTTTGGCATTTCGTAAAGCTTTATCTCTTCGCCAGAGGCTCCCCTCGGTAGGGGAGCTGGCTGCCGAAGGCAGACTGAGAGGTTATTCCTAATAACAAAAAGGCCCTTTGCCATTACAGCAAAGGGCCTGTAGGGTGCTTAGTCGATCTCAACAAGGACCTTTTCATCGACCCGCACAGCAGCCGCGCGCATCACCACACGAATGGCTTTTGCGATCCGGCCCTGCTTGCCGATGACACGGCCCATATCTCCCTCTGCCACGCTCAGGTGGTAGACGATGGTGCCGTCCTCGCGGGGGGCGTCCACCGTGACCTTGACGGCGTCCTTATCCTCCACGAGGCCGCGGGCAACTGCCAGCAACAGCTCCTGCATGAGTCAGCCCTCCACCTTACAGAATGTTGGACTTCTTCAGCAGCACGCGAACGGTGTCGGTGGGCTGAGCGCCGTTGGCGATCCAAGCCTTAGCCTTCTCGCCGTCGATGCTCACGACAGAGGGCTCCTGGTTGGGGTCGTAAGTGCCGATCTCCTCGATGAAACGGCCATCGCGGGGGAAGCGGCTGTCAGCAACAACAACACGATAGAAGGGAGCCTTCTTGGCGCCGACGCGGCGCAGACGAATCTTAACTGCCATGGTAATATCCTCCAAAAATTTCTTGTTCCCCGGTTTGCGGGGATTAAATCTATCTGTACAACCCCACAGCGGGGTGTATACCGGAATTATTTCATGCCTCTAAAGGCGCCCGGGTTGCCCATCAGGCCGCCCAGCTTGCGGGCAAAGCCCTTGGGGCTCTTCTTGAACTGCTTCATCATCTTCTGCATCATCTCAAACTGCTTGAGCAGCTTGTTGACATCAGACACCTGAGTGCCGCTTCCCGCAGCGATGCGGCGCTTGCGCTTGGGGTTGATGATGGAGGGGTCTTCGCGCTCGGCCTTGGTCATCGAGTAGATCATGGCCTCGATGCGGTCGAAGGCTTTCTCGTCGATCTGGCTGGCGTCGATGCCGGACATTCCGGGCATCATGCTCAGCATGGCACCCGCGCCGCCCATCTTGCGGATCTGCGCAAACTGGGCCAGCATATCGTTCATATCGAACTTGTTTTCCAG
>DXUR01000512.1 GCA_019417795.1 Clostridiales bacterium
CTTTCATTGCTGCGCAAACGCGGAATTTACTGCTCAATCGGCTTCATCGTGGGGATACTTTCCGGAACCGGCTTACAATGATTCGTGATGCTTCACAATCGTATTTTCACTTGAGTTTCCGATATTCGTAGTCCTTCGTGATTCGCCGTCATTCTCGTAGTTTTGCTGTCAATTTGCTGTCCTTGGAAGAATTTTGCTGTCAGACAAAACGCTCAGTAAGAGCCCTTCTTTGTTGCTTCAAAAAATATCCAGTGTAGCAGCCAAACGCTCAAATGATTCCTGTTTTTTCTCTTCGGTCGCCTCGGCATAAATGTCCATTGTGGTCTGAATATCCTTATGCCCCATGACCGATTGGATGACCTTCAGGTTGGTCTCTCTTTCGCAAAGCCTTGTGCAGAACGTGTGCCGCAGATGATGTGCCGAAAAGTCCGGCAGCAAAACTACTTCCCGGTGCTGCTTCTTCGCTTCTACTTCCTCGCCCGCATTGTAGTCTGCAATGATGCGCTTGATAGCGCGGTTCACAGACTGCGGATTCGGAACATTGCCAAAGCGGTTGCAGAAGATGAAGCCCGTCATACCATCAATCTCCACATCGTTCCAGCCGGATTCTTTCTGTTCCTCATGCAGCATTTCAAAGGCATCCTTTACGGTATCAAACATCGGAATCGTCCGAACGCCTGCTTCCGTTTTAGGCTTTGAGATGTGCAGAACCGAATTGCGGCTTTCGCCCACCGGGTAATAGACCAGACTGTGATTGATGCTGATAGTACGCCGCTCATAGTCCAAATCATCCCAGCGCAAGCCCAACGCTTCACCAATGCGGCAGCCTGTTCCCAGCAGTACCGTAAACAACGGCCACCAGTGGCAGTAGACCGGATGATTGGCGATATGCTCCATGAACGCCCGCTGCTGCGGAATCGTCAGGGCATGGCGCACACCGGTGGTCCGCTCGGAGCTTTTCTTGATCTCTGCCATCACACCATCCGTGGGATTCTTGCGGACGATCTCATCCCGAACCGCCAGCTGAAAGGTTGGATGCAGCAGCGTGTGAACGCTTTCGAGCGTGTTCGTCTGCAAGCCCTGCTTGTCCAGCAGATAATTGTAAAACCGCAACACGTCTGAATACCGAATCTCTGCAATTTTCTTCTTGCCGAAGGTATCGCGGATGAAGCGGTCATACATATAAAGATAGTTGCTCCGGGTGGTCTGGCGTAGATTCGTTTTCAGGCTCATATAACGGTCAAACACAAAGTTGACCGTTGCTTTGCCTGCAACGTAAATATCCAGACCGTCCATCTGGTCTTTAGTTAGCTGCGCTTCCTTCTCCCGAAGGGTCACAAGGTCATTTGCGTAGATGTATTTGCGCCGTCCCAGCGGGTCCGTGTAAGAATACGCATACCGCTTATCGGAGCTGCGCTGCATCTCGCCTTTTCGCAAGATACGCCCCCGCAGGTCTTTTCGTGTCGTTGCCATATCAATTCTCCTTCCCGAAAGAAGAAGGGCTTGATACTATTTAAGGTCGGACAAAACCTTGTCCAGCCCCTGCAAGACAACTTCTGTTACAGTCAGTTGATGTTGTTCGGCATAATTGCAGATACGCTCATACAGGGCATCCTCCACCCGAATGCTCAAGGTTTTCTTTTTTGCATTTTCGGATTTTGGTCGTCCCATCTTTGCCATAGCTGCTCTCATACCTCCACAGCACCAGTATACTTTCCGTGTGACAGGAAGTCAAGCTACAAAAAGCCCTTCTTGAAAATTTTTACGAAAAATCGAAAGTTCACACTCTGCTCATTGACATTTCGTCCTTGATTTGCTATTATAATGGTAACAACTCCCCCAGGCCTCTGCGCATAGCGTATGCACACTTGGGGGCGTTTTGCTTATAAAGGAGATTTTTCATGGCAGACAAGGACTTCAAAACGATAGACGAACAAATCGAGATTCTTCGTTCACGCGGCCTTACCATCGAGGATGAAGCCGAAGCAAAGGATTTTCTGCTACGGAACAATTATTACCGTGTCAGCGGCTATTCTCTGACGCTCCGCAAGAACGATGTTTTTGCGAAGTCTGCCACGTTCCAAAATATCGAGGACATTTACAATTTCGACCACGAGTTCCGTCATATCATCCTGCACCATATCGAAACCATTGAGGTGCAGATGAAGTCCATCTATGCCTATGAATTTACAAAGGTATATGGGCCGCTGGGCTATCTGGATACCGCAAATTTCTCCAATCAGGCAAAACATGAAGAAATCATCGAAAAAGCCAACCAGCAGAAGCGTCAGCGGCTGGCCCACGAAGCCTACTTAAAGCACTTCATCAACGATCTGCACCAAGAGATTCCTCTCTGGGCCTACGTTGATTTGCTGACGATCTCCGACATCTCTTTCCTGTATTCCATTTCCGAACGTCCGCTCAAAGAAACAATTGCCCATCGGTTCGGGCTTACTATGAATCGCGGCCCAGAAATTCTGGGGCAGTATATGCACAGCATGACGATCATCCGCAATCTTTGCGCACACGGGAGCCGCATTTACAATCGTCTCTTTGAGCAAAAGCCTTCCCTCAACAAAAAAGAACAGGCGTTGCTGATCCGCCGGGAAGATGGCACAATGGATAATTCCCATTTCTTCGGGTTCTTCCTCATCATGAGAAGGCTTCTGCCTGCTGAGAACTTTGCGGAAATGAAGGAAGCCGTCATTGCTCTGACGGAAAAATATCCGTTTGTGCGAATGGATTATTACGGCTTCCGGGATGACTGGAAAGAAAAGCTCTGATTTTGCATAGAATAAAGGTGACTTCTCCCACGAGCTGCTCTGCAGCGCAACACTGTGGGCGGTCTGGGGCCGGGGGATTTTCCTCCGGCCTATTTTTATGCAATGCGGAAGGTTTCCAGATACCGCTCGAAAATCTCGCAGTTGACCAACGCCACCTTGTCGATTTTATAAACGGCTTTGGCTTCCTTCGCTAACTCCTGAAATTTTGTCAGACCAAGACTGTATTTTTCAGCCCCTTCCTGATAGCGGACAAACTTTTTCGCATTCATTTTTGTTCTTTCAACGTCCTTTCGGGCGTAACCCATAAGCAAAACCTCCATGTTTTATTTTTGATGTAAATTCAAAATCGCCTGCTCACTCTGCTCATCCTGCACCTTTTGCGCACTGTGAGCAGGCTGAGCAG
>DXUR01000513.1 GCA_019417795.1 Clostridiales bacterium
CCGTTCGCTCGGCGGATTTTCCATTGTTTCCGTCCAGCCCTGCCCGCTTTTTTCGTGTTCTGGGTCAAAACTGGGTCAGGATCGCTTCACAGGCGGCTTTCAATGTGAGCCATTTCACGCGTCTGCCAATTCTTGCTGCTTTTTGTAGTCTTCACCCCAAGCCCGCATGGAATCCAGAATGGGCTTCAGGCTTTTGCCCAGTTCCGTCAGCGAATACTCCACTCTCGGCGGTACTTCGGCGTAGACCTCGCGGTGGACAAGCCCGTTTTCCTCCATCGCCCGGAGCTGTGCGGTCAGAACTTTTTGCGATACATTTCCCACAGATTTTTTTAGTTCTCCAAACCGCTTTGTTCCCGGCATTAAATCTCTGAGAATCAGCACCTTCCATTTGTCTCCGATCAGTGTCAAGGTAGTTTCCACCGGACAGGCAGGAAGTTCATTCTTTGCTTTTGCTGCGATCATTTCAATCCCTCTGAAAAATTTTTTGGAAGTGCTAAATTAGCGAAAAACCCAGTAACGGTGAAATCGTTTCTTTCTGGTAACTACCCATTAGTTTCTATTTGGTAACTACGGCACAATATTGTGCTTACTTTACGAATCGGCGCTACGGCATTATTATAATGCTAACGAAAGAAAAAAGCAACCTTTCGGAATCAAAAATCCATTTTGGAGGTACTTATCATGAACAAAGTTGTTGAATTTCTGAATGCCAATCCCGTGCAGTATCTGGCAACCGTCGGTCGCGACGGCAAAGCCAAGTGCCGCCCCTTCATGTTCGCGGGCGAACTGGACGGCAAGCTGTGGTTCTGCACCAACAACCAGAAGGATGTCTACAAAGATATGCAAGAGAACCCGGAGGTGGAGATCTCCGTTTCCAGCCCGGACTATGCGTGGATTCGTCTCCACGGCAAGGCTGTGTTCGAGAACAACATGGCTGCCAAGGAAATGTGCATCCGGAACCCCATCGTGAAGGGTCAGTACGGCGAGGCCACCAACCCCATCTTTGAGGTGTTCTATCTGGAGAATGCTCACGGCATCATCGCCGACTTCTCCGGCAACCCTCCCTACGAGTTCTAAGCAGAACGAAATAATTAAATCTTCGGGGCAAGGTGAAATCTCTGACCGGCAGTACAGCCTGCGAAGCGCTTGCAGCGCCTGATGCGGTGAAAATCCGCAGCCGACGGTATAGTCCGGATGAAAGAAGATATGAGGAAGCAGCCTCGCAGGAAAACCCATCCTGTGGGGCTGTTTCAAATCCCAGCATATCTTTTCCAAGGAGCAATCATGAATACCGTTTCCATCGCAAAAAGCAGAAAGACCGCTGTTCTTTCCGTCCGTACCATCTCCATGACTGCCATGCTGTCCGCAGTCGCTTATCTGCTGGCCTTTGTGGAGTTTTCCGTTCCTCTCTCGCCGTCCTTTGCAAGGATGGACTTATCTGACCTTCCGGCACTCATCGGCGCATTTGCCTTTGGGCCGTTCTCCGGTCTGCTCATTGAACTTGTCAAAAACACCTTGCAGCTTCTGACCACCTCTACGGGAGGCATCGGAGAGATTGCCAACTTCCTGATGGGCGCTTTCTATGTGGTCACTGCGGGTTTCATCTATAAACGCCATAAAACGAAGAAAACCGCGCTGATTGCCTGCATCCTCGCAAGCGTCGTTATGGGTATTGCAGCAGCACTGGCAAATTACTTCATCCTGCTGCCGCTGTTTGAGAGCTTTATGCCGCTGGATCAGCTCATTGCTTCCTTTGCCGAGCCCTTGCCCTTCATCCATACCAAGCTGGATGTGGTGCTGTTCAATGCCTTTCCCTTCAATCTGCTGAAAGGGCTTGTCATCGGCGGCGTGACAATGCTGATCTATAAGAAACTGACCCCTGTGTTGAAAGGCTGATGAACCATGACACGAAATGAGTATCTGAAGCTGCTGGTGGAGGGCATCCACTCCACCACCATTGCCACCATCGGTGCAGACGGGCATCCGCAGACCCGTGTGATTGACATGATGCTCTATGACGAGCGGGGCGTGTATTTTCTCACCGCCAAGGGCAAGGCGTTCTATGCCCAGCTCATGGAGCAGGGCTTCATCGCCCTGTCTGCAACAAAGGATAAAATATCGATCTCTCTGCGGGGGAAGATCGGGGATATCGGCAGCGAAAAGCTGGACGAGATCTTTGAGAAGAACCCCTATATGCAGGCCATCTATCCCGGCGATACCCGTTCAGCGCTGGAGGTGTTCCGCCTGTATGAAGCGGACGGTGAGTATTTTGACATTAGCGACCCGGCACACATCGTCCGGGACAGCTTCACCATCGGCAAAGCGGCACAGGAAACACCGGGCTACTATGTGGGCGAAGGCTGCATCGGCTGCAAGCTGTGCTACTCGGTCTGCCCGCAGAAGTGCATCGACATTACAAAGAAGCCTGTGGCGATTGACCAGCACCATTGTCTCCACTGCGGGCGGTGTGCGGAAACCTGCCCTAAGCAGGTTATCGAAAAGAGGGTTTGACTATGAACCAGAGTGAAAAAAGGCTGTTTCTCATACAGTCGCTATTGAAAGAGAGACCGGAATATCGGGATTTGAGTATTCCGTCAGAGTCGGACAGCCAAAGGCAGCTTTTGCGGGGACTGATGAATATTCGCGCGCCGCAGCGCACGGACGCGGAGTTTCTGAAAACACAGGACGCCTATCTGCAAGGCGAAACCGCCGCAAAGGGTATCACGGATATTGCCGGCCTCACACCCATCCAGCCAGGTCTGTATCTCTGGCAAGGCGATATAACCACGCTGAAGTGCGATGCCATCGTCAATGCGGCAAACTCTGGCATGACCGGTTGCTATATTCCCAACCATCGCTGCATTGATAACGCCATTCACACCTATGCGGGTGTAGAACTGCGGCTTGCCTGCGCGGAATTGATGGAACAGCAGGGCCATCCCGAACCCACCGGTCAGGCGAAAATCACGCCCGCGTTCAATCTGCCTTGCCGGTATGTGTTGCACACTGTTGGCCCAATTATCGACGGGCGAGTGACCAAAGAGGACAAAGAACTGCTGGCTTCCTGCTATCGCTCCTGCCTGGAGCTGGCGGCAGAGAATGGCTTGGAAAGCGTGGCGTTCTGCTGTATTTCCACAGGTGAGTTTCATTTCCCCAACGATCTGGCGGCAGAGATTGC
>DXUR01000514.1 GCA_019417795.1 Clostridiales bacterium
GTATTGAACGCTACCATGGCGGAGCAATTTTCTACAGTCTGGGCAACTTCCTTTTTGAAAACGATACGACGACGCATCAACCGGCGGACTTTTATGAAAAGTACGGACTGCCGCACGATGCACAGGTTGGAGCGGGCATGGATTGCCGCAGCAAGAATGGAACAGTTGGCCTCGGTGTCAACCCGAATGTCTGGCACTCGGTGGTGGCTTGCTGGAGCATGGAGAATGGGGAGATCGGACCGATCAAGCTGCATCCGATTACGCTGCATCAGGAGCTTCCGCGCTATCGAAGGGGCCTGCCTGCTTTAACGGAAGATGAAACAGTACTGCACGAACTGGCAGAACTATGCAAGCCGTTTGGAACAGAACTCAGTATTCGGGATGGCATTGGATATGTGTAAGAAAGGCGATATGATGTGGGATTTACTGATTAAAAACGCCGATTATGTTTCTGAACATCAGATCGAGCACGGCAATATTTATGTAAAGGACGGAAAAATCGCTGCAATCAGCGCAGAGCTATTGGCCGGCGATGCGAAAGAGACGATCGATGCGACGGGAAGACTTGTTTTTCCGGGATTCATTGATACGCATTGCCATTCGCGTGACGGATCGAAAGGCGCATGGTATAAAGAAGACTTTGCGCATTCCTCCCGTGCCGCTGCTGTGGGAGGCATCACCACGATTCTGGAAATGCCAAACTGCAATCCGGCAATTTACAATGTGGAAAATCTGCACGATCTGATCAAAACGATTACGCCGAAAGCGTATGTGGATTTTGGCGTATGGGGACTGTGCCTTGGAAAGCTCAATAATGATTCCTTGCAAGCGCTTGCGGATGCGGGAGTTGTTGCTTTCAAGTTCTTCTGGGGCTACGCGATCGATGCGAAGAACTACCAGCTTATTTACAACTATGAAGAGGGCATGAAGGATGTTATCCCGCCGATGGGCAACGGAGAGGTCTATCAGATGTTCCGCGCCGTGGCAAAAACGGGAAAGCTGGTCGGAATCCATGCCGAGGACTTCAGCATCATCAAAGAACTGACGAACGAGGTTCGCGCTACGGGAGCTGACGATTACGAAGCAATGATTGCTTCCCGCCCGCCGCTGAGCGAGACGGTGGTGATCGACACGGCCATTCAGATTGCAGAAGCTACGGGCGCGCATCTGCACATTCTGCATCTTGCCACCGGCGAAGGCGTCCCCTATATCCGGCGCGCACAGCAGGAGGGTTATCCGATCACGGCAGAGACATGCCCGCACTATCTGACTTTGACGGCAGAGGATTACGCCCGCGTCGGTACGGCAATGAAAGGATATCCGCCGGTACGCCGCAAGAAAGATCAGGATGAGCTCTGGGCGGCACTGCGTGAAGGAGTGATCGCTTATGTTTGCTCCGATCATGCACCGCATTCTCCGGAGGAGAAGGCCAAGGATCTTTGGTCGGCACCGGCAGGAATGGTGAATATCGAGACGATGGTGCCGCTGATGATCGATGCGGTCAATGCGGGTAAGCTTACATGGCAGGAACTTGTCAGAGTACTTTCAGCAGAACCGGCAAAGATGTATGGTCTCTATCCGCACAAGGGTGCAATCCAGGTCGGTGCGGACGCAGATATTGTTTTTGTCGATCCCGAAAAAAAGTGGACTGTGGATCAGGAAAAGCTGCAGTCGAGAACAAAACTGTCGGCCTACCACGGAATGACACTCAAGGGAAAAATCGAACGCACTATTTTACGCGGACATACTGTGATGAACGACGGAGAGATCTGCGGCGGCGCAGAGGGACGGTTTGTTCGCCCGGATAAAGAAACGGAAAGATTATGACACTTTCGAAGGAAACGAGAGATGATCTGCAAAGCTTGATTACCCGATTTTCAGAGGTGGGAAAGCTGCCGCAAGGCGGTGTGACGCGACTTGCCTATACGCCGCTTGAGGATGAGATGCACCGGATCTTCCGCGAGGAAGGAAAAGCACACGGCTTTAACGTGTGGGAAGACTCTATTGGGAACAGCTTTGTCGGCAATATCTCGGATGAGAAAGAGCCACATACTTTACTTGGCTCTCATTTGGATTCCGTGATCGAAGGCGGCCCATACGATGGAGTTGTCGGTGTGGCGGGCGGCTTTGCGGCTATGCTGGAACTGAAACGTCAAGGAAAGAAAATCCCCCTTGTGGTGGCGGCTTTCCGATGCGAGGAATCCAGCAACTTCCAGCATTGTACCGTGGGAAGCGGCCTGATGACACATGCGCTTGACCTGCAAGGATTGCAGAATGTGGTCAGCCTTGAGGGGGAAAAGCTTTCCGATTGTCTGGCAAGACACGGCTATCGGGGAGAAGTTCCGGTTCCGGAAGGTATTACCCGCTATATCGAGCTGCATATTGAGCAGGGCAGAGTTTTGCAGGAAAATGATACACAGATCGGTATTGTAACAGCAATCGCTGCACCGCATCGTTATCGGCTGAGATTACAGGGATTTTCAGAGCACTCAGGTGCAACGCCGATGAATCTGCGTCTGGATGCGCTGTGTGCGGCATCGGAAGTGATCCTCGCGGTGGAGCAGATCGGAAGAGAAGAGTCCGTCAATGCATCCGTTGCAACAGTTGGCTGCATTGATAATCATCCCAATATCATCAATTCGGTTCCCGGCATGACCGATCTTCGCATTGATATGCGAGGGATTCATACCGGAAGCCTGTTAAGCATGGACAAGGCACTCAAGGAACGGGTAGATGAGATTTGCCGCCGGCGCGGAATATCCTACCAGCTTGATTGTATCGACACGATGGAGCCGTGCCGCATGGATGGAACGCTTGTTGAACAGCTCTGCCGTGCCGCACACGCAGAAGGATTGAGCTTTCGCAAAATGCCCAGCGGTGCGGGACATGATGCGCTCTCCTTTGCGCACCTGTATCCCACAGCAATGGTTTTTATCCCCTGCAAAGACGGGATTAGCCACAACATTGCTGAGTACACCAGCCCCGAACAGATCGAAGCAGGTGTTCGGGTTCTAGTACGATTCCTGCTACAGGGAGAAGGAGGAGATAAACAGGCACTTGACCAGTAAATAAGAAAACACAAGATAACAACAAAAATTTTTTAGGAGGAAAACAATGGAAGCTAACTATGGTATTCTATCAATTATCCCCGCAGTTATTGCTGTCTCTTATAC
>DXUR01000515.1 GCA_019417795.1 Clostridiales bacterium
CGACCATACCGATCACATCGTTGGCAAAACGCCCACCCTCAAGCAAGGAATTGGCAAAAAGGCGCCCACCAAGCCCAACAGAATGCTGTGACTCCCTGTGAAGTGAGGAAACCGAGGCGGTTCGGGGACTGGGAGCGACTTGCTGATGGGGCACGCCCATCTGCGACTTTTGAGAAGCGCTTTCGCTGCGCGTCTGCTTTGCCTGATGAACAACACTTGCCGCCTGCCGCTCGGCATTTACAGTACGCTCCGTGGCCTGATGCGCAGCGGACGTGATGGACGAGGATGCTTTCTGCGTTGTTTGTGTTGCGGTTCTTACGGCGTCATTGGTGATTTTCCGACTGACAACGCCAGCCAGACCACCTTGCAGAAAGCCGGAAGAACCGGATGCGGTTTTGCCGCCGGCGCGAGCTTTGTCGGTAAAGCCGCCGACCGCTTTCCCAACTGTCCCGGCGGCGAGGGAGACACCCTTGAATGCCACCATCGCCTCGCCCAGCATCGAGCCGCCGGTGTGCCCCACATTGACGCCGATACTTGCCATGAAGCTGTCAATTTTCTGCGAAACCTTGAGAAAGCCGACTGCGCAGAGAAACCAGACCAGCACATTTCCGGCTACGGCCTCGCGGCTGGAGCTGCTGACCGCTGCTTCAACATCGCTTTCTTCCAGAGCAAACGCAGGTACCGCCAAGGTGAGCGCAAGCAAAAGAACGGTGCCCAGCAGAGGAATGATTTTATGATATTTCTTCGTGTTAATGACCCCCTACATGGAAAGCGGATTTGAGATGAATGTGCCGACCATCGTGATAAACAGCCGAAGACACCATGCGTTCATCAGCAGCAGGAATATCTGCCCGCCGAACATCCGGCACCAGCTCTTAAAAATATTTGCGGTGGATTGCGATGCGCCCATGGCAAAGGCTACCGGTGCGGTATAGACCAGGACGCCCAGCAGTACATACCGTTCTGCCGCTTCAAACAGCAGCTTAATGTAGTTCCACGCAAGAATCAGTGTCAGAATCAGAACGATCAGCGCAACGCCGCCGTTGGCACAGACGCCGATGATGGTCAGCAGAACAGAATTGAAGCTGGCAAAGTCCAAAGAAGGAAGCTCTGAGGACAAGATCCACGCATAGGGGGTTCCGCCTATCGTCAGCGCAATGTTTACGATTTCATCCGCGTAGTACGCAAGTACAATGAACAGGATCGCTTTGGCGGTCAGCCTGACCGGATCCTCTGCGTCCACGCCCAGGCCCAGTCCATAGTTCTTGAACAGATTCCAGACCCAGCCCAACAGGATCAGCCCGATGGCGAGTGCCACCAGAAGGCTATACATAGTTTTCGCTGCGGGGAAATATCGCAGGAATGTGTTCATGTCACAGCCCAACGCACCTAAAACAGAGGTGTTGATCAGATCCAGACCGTACATGATCTGCTCCGCGATCCACTCTACAATACCGTCTAAAATTCCCATAGCTTTTACGGGGCGGTCCACTGCCCACCGCTGAAGAAGGGCGTAACATAGCTCATAATGAAGCCGAGACCGTTCAAAACAGCCCATGTGATGATGATTCGCTTGAGCCAAGCCCGGCTTTCATCCACGGTGCGGCCGCTGCGGGAAAAATTCATCATCAGCAATGCGACTGCGGCCGTAACGATGGCTGCAATCGTGGAAATGCCGAGGATCTGTTTGTAGACATCCTTCATGATCTCGTTGGCTTTTTCCCACACGGTTGCGGCAGATGCCGACAAACAGAGTGAAGCTGTCAGGGTGGTGGTCAAAAATGCTGTATACAGCCCTCGACCGATGTTGGTGTGCGAATTTCTTTCGTTGCGGGGAAACAGACGCTTGTGATTCAAATGCAATTACCTCCTCGTTGCGCGCTGAAAGCAAGACGCAGCATCCAGCGTTATCCGGATGCTGCGTCAAGTTGACCGCAAATGGCACCACCATAGGTGATGCCATTTGCGGTCGCTTTCTATTTGTTTATAGTTTTGAGTGTACTTAGTCTAACATATAGGGATTTTGCATTCAATAGCAAAACACTGCCAATTTTCTACCAATAATCAGCTATGAAGCGTTTGCTGAAGACGCTGGTACTTGCTCAAAGCAGAAATCGTGAACCGCTATGTTGATAGAGAGGGGGTGATGAGAGAAATTCTTTGCCCTTGTTTGTGATTGGCCTTGGATTAAATTTTTCAGTAGTTTGTTGCTATATAAACGCTACCGTGCGTATCTTAACATATGCAATGATAGCGTGCCTATTCCGACATATGTTTAATAGGGTTACTGTCTTCAGAAGATTGCGTATATCCAGAAGTAAAAGCGCTTTTGCGGATAATATTGATTATTGCGGCCCAATAAACACAAGCATCCTCAAAAGAGAGGGACTGCGCTAAACGGCATATTTGAGAACTCTCCTGCGTTTTTTGAGGGAAATGTCGATTAAACATATGTATGGCCTCTGTGATATGAGGACGGAGCTTTTCTAATCGACTTGTAAACTCCTTGTTATCCATTTCAAGCAAATCTATAGCTTGAAAATATGGCAGCGCGGGATTGCTTTTTAAAGACTTTAGGATAATAGCGCATGATTCGACATCTTTAGGGGAGGTTGGTGAACAAAAAACTACTTTCCACAGATTTTCGTAAAATGAATCAAGGGGGAGATTTTGCTTTATGAGAAGGTCAACGGAACTTGTTAAAAATGATTGGTACTGTTTGATAGTTTCGCTTACGGTTTGCTGTGATATTTTTTGTGGAGCAAGACTATCGTCTCCGACATTTCCTGGGAATTCAATAACTTGCTTGAGTAAGTCTGATGGGTTTTCAGCATGTAAAAAGAATTCTTGATAGATTGTGTAATATATATCTATTGAGTTTTCTGATTTTTTTGCCATCATGTCGGAGAGGCGTTTTTGAGGATTGCAATTATTACTGTTAAGTGGTTTCATTTGGCACTTACCTCCATAGAAAGATTGATGGGATGATGGTTGTGTTGCATGTCGTTTGGTTCCGAGGGCAATGGCTCGTAAGAATTAGAAAGGGAAAATGGTAAGGAGGGACTGCGATTTGGCAGAGAAGAATCGTCGAACATTATGCTCGCTAATACCTGTGGATAAACAAGATGGGGGTCTTGATCGTTATTAATAGGCGTATTTGAATACATAATAA
>DXUR01000516.1 GCA_019417795.1 Clostridiales bacterium
TACAAGGACAAATTGTCGATAACTATGTAGCCGACATGGCGAAATATGCTTCTGCTTCTGAAAGCGTCAAAATCAGAGCCTGTTATCAGTCCATTCCCGCCCAGCTTGCCAAGGAAAACAGGAAATTTCAATATAAGGTGGTGCAAAAAGGTGGGAGTTCAGCCGTATTTGGAGCTTCCATCGAGTGGCTGAACCTTGCTGGCGTCGTTTTAAAATGCCAGAAAATAAGTCATGCCTACGAGCCGATTTCCGTTTATATGGAGCTTGCATCGTTCAAGCTCTATATGGGAGATGTGGGACTGCTGACGTTGAAGTCGGGTATCGCACAGCAAACCATTCTTTCCGACCTTGAAAATCAGTTTTTAGGTGCTCTTGCGGAAAATTATGTTGCCCAGCAGCTTACAGCCAAAGACTATCCTCTTTTTTATTGGGAAAGTAACGGATCTGCCGAGCTTGATTTCGTTTTGCAGAAAGGATGTGAAATCATCGGCGTTGAGGTGAAGAGTGGAATCAATGTGCGTTCGCGCAGTCTGAATGTCTTCAGTGGAAAGTATGCCCCGGCATATAACATACGATTTTCTCTGAAGAATTTTGGGCAGGTCGATAATCTTCGTTCCGTGCCGTTGTACGCAGCTTTTTGCATATAGCGGCTCAAGCGCCGCATTGAAGGTGGTATGGTACTTGCTTTAGAAACTGCACGACACAGATCATGCCAATAATGTTGGCAGAATATCGTGCCGACCAGCAAATTTGTTCAAACTGGCAGCAACAAGCAACACCGGAGGTACCAATGAGTCAGGCAATTGGAGGCGTCACAGGAAACATTGCAGCGCAGCAGCAACAAAATGTCGGAGGGCCTGAGGCCAGGTCTGGAGCTCCTGCTGAACTGCAGGGCGCGCACGCTTCACCCCTGCGCACTTTCGGACGCATCCTGGCGGGTATTTTCACACTGGGTATTTCCGAAGGCATACGTGCCATTATCCGTCATGTAAAAGCAGGTGAAGCCCCGGCTCCACGGGATCCCGCAGCGGACCTGCCTCCGGCTCCACCGCGAGCGGACATCTTCAACAAAAGCATTGCCTCGGAATTCCAGGCAAACAATCTTCCCCCGGATTTCAAGGCAGCTGTAACCGAGGCTTTTGACCGGATGGAAGCACGCTTCGGCGAGGATATGTTTCCAAAAGACTCCAAGCTTCGCACCAGCCCACAGACCAGCCTGGGTTTTGAAGTAAAGGATGCCCTGCGCCAAACCGATGAGGCCATCACGCCGCAGGCTTTCAGCGCCCTGGTGGAAAAAAAGGCCACATATGCCCTGCTGCATAACGTCATGACCACGCATGTAACGGACTTGTGTGCCAGGATCGGCTACCAAAAATCCCCCTCCCTGCTTGCCGGGAATTTCCTGGGCGGAAATCCGGAAATCATCGCCGCCATGGACAACATCACTGACAAGGCGTCACTGGACCATTTTATGGCAACGACCCTGCAGCGGCTCGAAGCGTCTGTCCGGCACAACCATGAGCTGCATGTATCCAAGACCCAGGCACAGACAGACGCCATCCAGACTTTTTCCCGGCAAACCGGCCTCAGTGAGGATACGGTGCGTCAGCGCATCAATCTGGGGGATCTGGACAATCGATTCACCTACCTCTCCGTGGACATTCTGGATGGCAAACGTCCCCTGGCCGGTCAGGAAATGCGTGACGCCTTCACCCAGGTGGCAAAGACCTTTGCGGAGCGGAAGGCGGCGCTCTACACATCGGTGGACACGCTCGATCTTCCGCCGGATATCCGTAATTCGTGGAAGGATTCCGTTCTGACCCAGAATACACTCACCAAGGGTGATTTGTTCACCACATGGTATGGCATCAGCCGCGGGGTCGCAGTCAGCGAATCCATCCTGCCCGCCTTGAACGATGGCGTTGGTGACCGGGAATTGCTCGGTATGCTGGAGGTCCTTGGGACGCAGGTCCGTGATGCCGTCTTGGCCCATTATGGGCAAGAGGGTTGGGCGGAGCTGGGCGGAGACGGACAGTCGGACGCTCTCTTCTATACCGGGCAGGCAACACTGGCAGCTCACGACGAACTGCGCCATGCCCTTATGGACCGCCCCGAACTGGTCGACAGATTGTACCAAATGGCAGGTGATGACGTGGCCCAGGGATTTTCTTCCAATACACTCGCCGCGGCAGAGCTGCGCTGTGGTGCACAGGGTGCCATGCTGCTTCTGAATAGCGTGCAACGCACGGAATAGGACGATCAACACAGCCGTCGCACCGCGCGCTTGCGGAATTCCCAAACGATAAGGACCAGACATAAGGAGTCTTTTTATGCATATCAGTGAACTTGTTGCTGAACTTGGAGCGAATCTGGGTATCTCCCTGCAGATGAGCGATGCCGGAACCTGCCGCGTCATCTTTGGTGACGATGCCGTGGATTTCGAGCAATCGGGAGAGACCCTGTACATCATGGCGGAATTGGCCCCAGCCACGGGAAGGGAGGATGCGTACGCACGTTTGCTTGCGGCCAACTGGCTCGGAGCGGAATCCGGCGGAGCCTGCATCGGTCTGGATGAGGAGAAAAACTCCTTTGCCCTCTGGGTCACGGAACGCGGTGATGTTCCCTATCCCGAATTCGAGGCCAGGCTGACTCTCTTCATCAAGGCCCTGCGCTACTGGAAGGAGTGGCTTTCCCTGCCTGCGGCCGAGCCTGCGAACCAGACAGAGGATCAGCAAACCCCGGACATGTATGGCATGATCCGTGTGTAGTCCATGCCGCATTGCTTTTTTAGCCTGTTGCCGCTAGTGTCGGCGCATGAGTAATCAAAACAGGCCCCTGGAACTCACCGCCGAAGAACGGAAGTACATCATGGAGCACAACCCGGCCATGCTGGACGGCATCCTGGCCGGGAATGCCGTCGGCCTGGCATACCTGGTGCGTATCAGGGGTATCCTCTATGGTAATAGTGGTGATCAGTCGGGGAAGAACGACGCGACGCCGGCAACGTCCGCCAAAACGAAGAATGCCAAAAAGCAGTGGTTCGGCTACCCTACGGACATCACCCGGGTTTCTCCCTTCTTTCCGCTCAACCGGCAGGAAATGGGGAAAAACAGGCGTTATTTCGAAGACGTCAAGATCGTCGACAACTCGTGGGGCAGCATCCATTACAC
>DXUR01000517.1 GCA_019417795.1 Clostridiales bacterium
AATGGTGGGCGCGACCAACGGCTTTATCCGCTGGCCCTTTGTGTATGAGGGCTTCATGCTGGGCCTTACCGGTGCGATCCTTGCCTTTTTGCTGCAATGGGGCTTGTATGAAGCCATTGCGCAGGGCGTTGCCAACAATGACACCTTACAGCTCCTTTCCATCGTGCCCTTCCAGCAGCTCTGGAAGCCGGTGGGCGGTGTATTTCTGGGGGCCGGCATCCTCATTGGCGTAGGCGGCAGCCTTTCCGCCATCCGGCGGTTCCTTCAGGTGTAAAGGAGGGCGGGCATGAAGAAAAACAAGCGCTATGTCCGCATCTGCGCCGCGCTGCTCTGCGCGGTGCTGTGCCTGTCGGTGAATGTGGCCCCGGCCATGGCCGCCAAGGTCACCCAGGCGGATATCGACGCCCTGAAGGGGAACGCCGCCAGCTTGGATAAAAAGCAAAAGGAGATCCAGAGCAAGCTCAACAGTCTGAAGAACGATAAGGCGGCGGCGGTGCAGAAAAAGACTCTTCTGGATGACCAGATCGCCAACACCACCGCCAAGATCAGCAATACGGAGGCTCAGATCTCCGATTACAACGCCCTTATTTCCCAGGCGGAAACCGAACTGGCGGACGCCCAGCAGCGGGAGGAGGCTCAATACGAGCTGTTCTGCAAGCGGGTCCGGGAAATGGAGGAGCGGGGCACCATCAGCTATTGGTCGGTGCTGTTCAAGGCCAACAGCTTTTCCGACCTGCTGGGCAGTCTGGACTTCATCAATGAGGTCATGGACTATGACCGGCGGGTGATTCAGGATCTTCAGACCCTGCAGGCGGAGATTGCGGAGAAGAAAGCCGGTCTGGAAGCCAATAAGGCGGCGCTGGAAGCCGCCAAAGCAGAACTGGAGACCCAGAAAAAGCAGCTCAGCGCCCAGCGGGACGAGGCCAACAAGCTGGTCAAGGAGATCGACGACAACGCCGCCGAGTATCAGGCCACGCTGAAGGAGCTGGAGGCTGAGGAGCGCCGCATCGAGCAGCAGGTCAAGCAAATGCAGAAGAAGCTGGAAGAACAGATGGCGGCGGAGGGAAAGAAATACAACACTAACCCCGGCGGCTATATCTGGCCGGTGGACAGCCGGTATATCACCTCCACCGTAGGCGGGCGTAATTCTCCCGGCGGCGTTGGCTCCACCAACCACAAGGGCACCGACATCGGCCGGGTGGGTTACACCAGCCCAGTGTACGCAGCCAAGGCGGGTACGGTCATCATCGCCCAGCGGTCCAGCTCCTACGGCAACTATGTGGTCATTTCTCACGGCGTGGGCAACACCACCCTGTACGCCCACATGAGCAGCATCAAAGTCAGCGTGGGAACCTATGTTAAGCAGGGGCAGACCATCGGCATTACCGGCTCCACCGGACACTCCACTGGGCCCCACCTCCACTTTGAGGTGGTGGAAAACAATGTGCGGATCAATCCCCTGAGCCACGGCGCGGCGCCGAAGAAGGGGTATCTGACGGGCTACACCCTCTCCGGCACCTCGGTGGGCAAATAAAAGGAGGAAGTGCGAATGTATCTGAAAGCGATCAACGCCACGCTGGCCGCGTGGGTTGTGGGACTGTTTGCCGATGCTAATATCCGCTTAGGCGATCCGCAGGGCTTTCTGTGTCTGCGGGGACTGCTGCCTGTGCTGGCCATGGGGCTTTGTATCCTCAGCGAACTGAAAAAGAAGTAAGGAACGGCGAACCGTTCTGAATCGACCTCCTGTCCCATACCATGGGGCAGGAGGTTGATCGTTATGGTAGGAATGATGCTTTGGGAACCAAGCGGGCATTGGACCCGTCCTGTTACGTTAAAAGAGACCAGCGTGCTGCATATCCGGTTTCTCTGCGCCCGGATGGCTCAGGACCGGCGTAGGAACCCCTTAACGGAGCGGCGGAGGCTCCGTACCGCCGGAAAAAAGCTGCTGCGGCAGAGGGTGGAGCAGGTGGTGCTGCCTGCCGGGGCCTCAGCGGAGGCTCTGCCGGAGGGGCTGCGCCCGGTAGAGACCCTGCCGCTCCGGCGGGCCATCGCCGCGGACTGGTGCGGAGAGCTGCTGCGGTTCCGGGGGGAAAACCCCGCCGGGGCGCGGGTGCTGATCACGGCGGACGCCCTCTCCGGCGAGGGGGGGCGGACGGCGACGGAGTTGGCTCTGCGTCACCGGTATCTCATATTGAAGGTCCCCTTCGGCGGGGAGGAGCTGTGCCGCCGTCTGCGGCGGGAATACGGCGTGTCCATCGTGCTGAACCCGGAGACGGAGCGGGAGCCGGTGTCTGTCCACATAGCCTTCGACCCTACGGAAGCGCAGGGCGGCGGCTTTTTGCCGCTGTATGACGAATCGCAGCCCCTGCCCCGGCTTCTGCTGCCGCCGGAGGTAGAGGCAAGGCTGCCGGAGGGCCTTGACCGGGGCCAGCTTCTGTCGGTCCTGTGGCGGACCGGCGCTCTGCGGCCGGGGCAGGTGTCCGTGCAGCTGGGAGAAACGGAAAACAAAGGGGCCGTTCCCGAAATCAGGGCCTTTTGCCCTTGACAATCCGGAAGATACCTATTACAATATAAAACCATGGTAAATTAGGAGTGTTATACACTTCAGGATAATGAAAGGAACAGCCGAAATGGAAAAAGAATACAAAATGAGCCAAGCTCGTAAGGACGAGCTGGAGCAGGAACTGAATTATCTGAAGACCACCCGGTCCGACGAGGTGGCGGAGCAGATCAAGATCGCCCGCGGCTTCGGCGACCTCAGCGAAAACAGCGAGTATGATGAGGCAAAGAACGAGCAGGGCAAGCTCTATTCCCGCATTGCCGAGCTGGAAGTGATCCTGCAGCACGTGGTCATCGTGGATGAGTCCGCCGCGTCTGACGCCATCACCATCGGCTGCACCGTCACCGTTCAGGGCGCCGATGGCAAGGAAGCCAGCTATAAGATCGTCGGCTCTCAGGAGTCCGATCCCATGCACGGTATCATCTCCGAGGAGTCTCCCTTCGGTAAGGCGTTCCTGGGCGCCAAGGAAGGCCAGGAGGTCGTGGTGGAAGCGCCCTTCGGCAACATCCGTTACACCGTTAAGAAGATCGAACGCTAAGGAGAAAGAAGCATGGCTGAACAGAAGAATCCCCAGGCCCAGCCGGAGCTGAGCCTGTCCGAGCAGACCCG
>DXUR01000518.1 GCA_019417795.1 Clostridiales bacterium
GGTATGGACTTCTTTGCCCTCAAGGGCGCCGTGGAGGCCGTTCTGAAGCAGCTGCGGATTGAAAACGTCCGGTTCCTGGCGGACAGTGAGAATCCCTCCTATCATCCCGGCCGCTGTGCCAAGGTTTTTAGTGGGGACCGTCTGCTGGGTGTCCTGGGCCAGATCCATCCCCATGTGGCGGGCAACTACGGTGTGGACGCCGAGCTGTATGCCGCCGAGCTGCGGTTCGACGCGCTGTATGAAAGCAAGGGCGCACAGCCTGTGTACCAGCCCCTGCCCAAGTTCCCCGCTGTCACCCGGGACATCGCCGTGGTGTGCGACGCCTCTGTCACCGTAGGCGAACTGGAGGACGCCATCCGCAAGGGCGCTAAGGGCCTTTTGAAGGACGCGGCCCTGTTTGACATCTACACCGGCGTAGGCATCGCCCCCGGCAAGAAGAGTGTGGCCTTCAACCTGACCCTCCGGGCCGATGACCGGAGCCTCACCGCCGAAGAGGCGGACGCTGACGTGAAAAGCATCCTGACCGCTCTGGAGCAGGAATGCGGCGCGGTCCTACGGTAAGGCTTTCCAGCCTCTTCGCCCCGCAGTGCGGGGACGCGGGACACCGCGTACAAGCGTTCCGCGCAGCGGAATCTTGGCGCAGGCGGGATTCATTTCCGCCGAGCATTTCGATCATTCATGGTTCCCACAGACTGGCTGGCCAGTCTGTGGGATGGCGGACGCTGACGTGAAGAGCATCCTGACCGCTCTGGAGCAGGAATGCGGCGCGGTCCTACGGTAAATCGAACAGTTCCCTGCAATCAAGGCGGTGAGGTTTCTCACCGCCTTGATTTTATTACCATTCTGTTACATTTCCTTTTTTCCCTTTACTTCCCCCCGAAAACCGAGTATACTGATTACAGTTTCGAAGGAAAGGTGGTGTCCGTATGGATGACTATACCCGCAAATTCAGTATTGTGGACGATAAGGATGTGGAGATTTATAACATTCTGACCACAGTCTATCAGGCACTGGAGGAAAAGGGGTATAACCCCATCAATCAGATCGTTGGCTACATTCTCTCTGAGGACCCCACCTACATTACCAATCACATGGGCGCCCGCACCCTGATCCGCAAGCTGGACCGGGACGAGCTGTTGCAGGTTCTGGTAAAAAAATATCTGGGACAGTAAATCAGCCGATCAAAGCATGGAGACGTTGTCTCCATGCTTTTTTTATGTGTGTAAACTGCCGAAATATCTTGAAAAGCCGTTGTTTTGGACTGATGGAAAAGATTGCCGCCATTCCAACGTTGACAAATTGGATAAAAGATGTTACAATTTGGTTACAATTTTTCCAAGGGAGTGTTTGCATGTCTGAAACAAAAACAGAAGGCTTGATTTATAAGGGCCATCCTCTGCGGCGGATCGACAACCTGATCTACTACGGAACGATGGCTGATCCATATATCGTCATGATGCAGATTCTGGAGAGCAAAAAGGAAAACGGTCTGGATATGGCTACCAAGGTTTCCTTGCAGCTCCAGTCCACGAATCCCAATGTGAAGGCACGGGACCGCGTGGTCAAGAAGGGTGAAAAGAGCAGCCTGTATGAGGCGATGGATTTCGCTTCCATCTGGTTGGAGCGGGCGTTAGCCGGCAAGTAAGAACCCCCTACCCCCGCACTGACTGACACAAAGGAAAGGAAGCGTTTCGATGAAGCATCTGATGAAAAAGGCCGTGAAGGCCGCTGTTTTTGCTGCCCTCACCACTTTGGCGCTCACCGCCTTCGCCTCTGCCGAGGGAGAGATGGCCATTGGCGCCGGCTGCACCACCGGTACTTCCCTGCGTATGCGGTCCGAGCCCAACACCTCCTCCGCCATCGTCACCACGCTGAACAAGTCTGTGGCTGTGGCCCTGCTGGATGACAGCGTCCCCGGCTGGTACAAGATCAATTATAACGGCAGCACCGGCTATGTGTCCTCCGATTACCTTATCCTCGATCAGGACAACATCTTCACCACCTACGGCCGCGTGCCCGAGGGCACTGTGAACGTCCGGGCCGCCGCCACCACCGAAAGCGAGAGCCTGGCCACCATCGACGCCGGCACCGTAGTCACCGTCAACGGTCTGGTAAACGGCTGGTATGACGTTACCTGCCAATACGGCACGGAGGGCTATGTCCGCAGCGATCTGCTGGTACTGACCAGCAATGCCACCAGCGGCAAGGGCTCCTCTATCGTGGAAACCGCTCTGAGCCATCTGGGCACCCGCTATGTGTACGGCGGCGCCTCCGCCGGCGGCTTCGACTGCTCCGGCTTCACCATGTATATCTACAAGCAGTTCGGCTACAATCTCCCCCATTCCGCCACCAGCCAGTGGCTCAGCGGCATGGGCACCAAGATCTACAGCATTTCCGAATTGCAGCCCGGCGACCTGGTGTTCTTCAATGATCCCAGCCGCAACAAGGGCAAGGCCTGCTCCCACGCCGGTATCTACATCGGCAACGGCCAGCACGTGCACGCCTCTTCCTCCAGAAACGGCGGCGTCATCACCAGCGATCTGACCTCCGGCTACTACAATACATATTTCGTAGGCGGTCTCCGGCTGAGCTGACCCTATACAAAATTTTCGTTTTTTCGCCCCGGTACAGTTGTACCGGGGTGCTTTTTGCCTTTTTCCAGCAGAAAACGGGAATTTCTGTAAAAAACCTTGCCTTTTGGAAACAGGTCTGCTATATTCATACAAGTGTGAAAAATATGACAAAGGAGGCGGTCCCATGCCTGGAGGCAAGCACGTCTTAGGTCAGGGTAAAAACCGGATCTTCGGCACCGCCAAGGTGGGTGACCGGGGACAGATCGTGATCCCCCAAGAAGCCCGCCGGTTTTACGGCATCTCTCCGGGAGACACCCTGCTGATCCTTGGCAACGAGGCCAGCGGACTTGTCGTGACCCGGCCGGAGATCCTGAACGATCTGGCTGATGAAATTTTGGGAAAAGAGGAACACAAGACATGAAAATGGAATCCATGTACGAACAGCTGGGCGTCAGCGCGGCTGTCTATGAATACGGAGAGCGGATCATTGCGGAGCTGCGGGACCGGTTTGACGCCATCGACCAGACGGCGGAATACAATCAGGCCAAGGTCCTGTCCGCCATGCAGAAGAATCGGGTAAATGCCACCCACTT
>DXUR01000519.1 GCA_019417795.1 Clostridiales bacterium
ACAACTGTCCCGCTGCTTCTGGTCATCGTGGCCAGAGGTGGGGCAAGGTCAAAGGACGGCGCTTTTGTGCCGTCCTTTCACGTTTCCCCACGGACAACGGGAAACCATCAAATCTATTCACACCGCTGATTATTATAGGAGGTTTTCAGATGACGGAGGCAAGAGTCGGCTATCACAAGGAAGTCAAAACCGCGTCTTTTCAGGGCAAATCCATCACCGTGGAAAACCTGACCCCGATGCTCTCTCCCAAAGCACGGGACAAGCGCAAGCGTGAAATTGAAAGCTGTCTGTATGAGGTCTTTGTGAAGTATGCGCCGGGACGGGCGCAGATGCACTAATGCGGGACATCCTTGAGATGCGGGGCTGCCAGAGGTATAATATAGGTGTAAGGTTTGGTAGCTCCTACACGGAAAGGAGCACCAAATGATTATTCGTGAAGATGCCATTTATGGCAGACAGTCCGTTGACCGCAAGGACAGTATCAGCATTGAAAGCCAGATCGAGTTCTGCAAGTATGAGTTGAGAGGAGGCAATTTCCGCAAATACAC
The DNA here is from genome assembly GCA_019417795.1 of Clostridiales bacterium. Next base: position 549 of record DXUR01000519.1, read on the forward strand.
CGACAAGGGTTATTCCGGCAAGAATACCGACAGGCCCAAGTTCCAAGAAATGATGGCCGATATTCGCCGGGGCTTGATCAAGCGCGTGGTGGTCTACAAGCTGGATCGTATCAGCCGTTCCATTCTGGACTTCGCAACCATGATGGAAACTTTTCAGGAATACAATGTTGAGTTCGTATCTTCCACGGAGAAGTTTGACACGTCCACCCCGATGGGGCGGGCCATGCTGAATATCTGCATTGTGTTCGCCCAGCTTGAACGTGAAACCATCCAGAAGCGCGTGACCGATGCCTACTATTCCCGCTGCCAGCACGGTTTTCACATGAGCGGCGCGGCCCCCTACGGCTTCCAACTGGAGCCGACCACCATTGAGGGCATCCGCACAAAAATGATGAAGCCTGACCCGGAAACGGCAGATATTGCAAAGCTGATGTTTGAAATGTACTCCCAGCCCGCAACCTCTTTCGGGGACATCGCCCGCTACTTTGCCGACGAGGGTATCCTGATCTACGGTAAGGAAATGAAACGGGGCTTTATCTCCCAGCTTTTGAGAAACCCCATTTACGCGCAGGCTGACCTCGATATGTACGAGTTCTTCAAAAGCCAGGGTACGGTGGTAGTCAATGAAGCCACGGATTTTGCCGGGACAAACGGCTGCTATCTCTATCAGGGCCGGGATGTGCAGGAAAGAAAAAACAAGCACCTGAAAGATCAGATACTTGTTCTTGCTCCCAGCGAGGGGCTGGTATCGTCTGATACATGGCTGCGCTGCAGGAAGAAGCTCATGGCGAACAAGACGTTCCAAGGCGGGCGCAAGGCAAAGAACACATGGCTTGCCGGAAAGGTCAAGTGTGGCCGCTGTGGGTACGCGCTTATGAGCGTCGGCAATCCTACAGGCGTTCAGTATCTCCGCTGCTCCAAGCGGGCCGACAGTAAAAGCTGTGACGGCTGCGGGACGCTCCGTACACGGGAATTTGAAAGGTTCCTGTACGGCGAAATGGTCAAGAAGCTGTCCGAGTTCCAGACGCTGACGGCAAAGCGGGAAACGGTCAATCCCAAATTGACCGCGCTGAACATGGAGCTTGCCCGCGTGGAGGACGAGATTGAAAAGCTGCTGAATACTCTGACCGGGGCCAATGCGGTGCTGCTGTCCTACGCCAACAGCAAAATCGAGGAGCTGGACACGCACCGCCAAGCCCTGACAAAAGAGATCGCGGCGCTGTCGGCGGAAACCATGTCCCCGGAGCAGATCGAGCGGTTGTCGGTCTACCTCAACCAATGGGAAGAAATTGATTTTGAGGACAGGCGACAGGTTGCCGACGGCCTGATCTCACAGATCCGCGCAACCGACGAACACGTTTCGATTGAGTGGAAAATTTGACTTTTACTTATCCATCGCACACGACAAAGGGCTGTGTGCCCTTGTCAAGCGATGTAACCTTTTGAATATCTTTTGCCTCACTAATTTCCTTTTCAATTTCATAATTTCTTCTTAATCTTCTTTTCTCATCTTCTACAGCTTTCTGATTCTCTTTTAACGTAATCCTCAAAACCACAAATGTTGCTATCGCTCCAACATAAGATGCCATAAACGAAAACCATGTTTCGTTCGTAAATTGACTTATTACAGGTGTCTTATATAAAACAAATTCCAGCACAAATGGAAAACCCACAATAGAAATTGCAATTAATAAAAAGGTTCCTATTTTCTTTGCCCACACTTTCTTTTTCATTACTCTTACCTCATTTTACTATTCTTTCAAAATATAACAAAAAACGCCTTAATTCAATGCAGTTTTTCTACTACGCTTTTTTCTTCTGTGTAACTATAATATTTTTTATCATACACCAAAAGGATGCAAAAAGGAAGCGCCCGCTTCGCGCAGAAAACGCTTCCCTCAAATCTACGCGAACCTTAACTGCCCGCCCGCATCCTCGCCCAGACGATCCGCCCGGCAGTTCGGCAGCCGCTTCGCAACGCATAACTCTTTCAGATTCGCCCGCACCAGTGCCATAGGTATCGGCGGACACACAGCATTTCCACAGCGTCGCACCTGCTCCGCTCTCGGATAAGGCTTCCCGTCGCAATCCCGGTCGATGATGTAGTCATCCGGGAATCCCTGGCAACCGTACAGCTCTTTCGGTTCCAGCATCCGCAGTCCGATATCCACAATCTGATATTCAGTGCCATATATGGTTACCAGCCCGAAACGATCCTGCGCTGTGATAGTATCAAGCGGCGCTTTTATATCCTGCCCGGTACCAGTGCCGTAATACTTAGTCAAAAACGCCCGTACCTCTCCAAAATGTCCCGGTGAGGTCGTCACTGTATGTAATGGCTCCCTTATATCTTGTCCGGTACCGCTCTTATAAAATTTACTGATAAACGATGTAACAAGACCGTATCTGTTCGAACCATCTACCGTCATAAGCGGATCTTCTATTCCTTGACCACGCGTTTCATTTTGCGTCGTTTCCGAATGGTACTGAATCAGTATCGGTGCCACTACTCCAAAACCATGCTTTCCGGTAATTGTCGGCATTGGCTGCCGGATATCCCCCGGTTTACGTTCGCCGCCGTGATTGCACTGGATCAAGAACGGCTCCGGGTTATCCA
>DXUR01000052.1 GCA_019417795.1 Clostridiales bacterium
CCAAAAGAGCTTGAACCCATAGAAAAGAATTTCACATGGAAAACCAATCCATAAAACGACTTGTGAATTGACATCCCAGAAGCTCAAAACAAACGCAATTAGCGATACACCTCCTAATACCATATTGATTATGAGAGCGACTCTTTGAGTACATCTATCTTTTTGAGTGAAATACATAAGTGCTCCCCATGTGCAAATTACTAAGATAGTTAGTAATAAGTTTGAAAAGACGGGTGTGCCCTCAAAAGATATGCCTCCGACACTTATACTTGTCGCCGAAGCTACAAGTGCAATGATTGCTGTGAAGTATTTTAGAAGAACAATCTTGTGATCTTTTTTCTGAAGTTCAGTGGCTATTCCAATAAGATTTTCTTCAGACTTCTTTTCAATATTTTCAGGAGCAATCCGTTCTCCTGCAAAAAGCTCATTCAGTGTAATATTAAGTAACATACAAATATCATCAAACAATGCTGCGTCTGGTAAACATTTTCCGGTTTCCCATTTTGAAACAGCCTTGTTTGTTACTCCGAGCTTTTCAGCAAACTGCATTTGTGTCATATTGTGTTCTTTTCTGCATTGTGCAATAAATTCTCCAATTTTGTTTTGATCCATTTTGTATCTCCTTTCTATAGAAATCATAGCGTTTTTGTAAGTAGAATGAAACCAACCACAGGTAGAATTAGCGTTTTTACAGGTAGAATTGCAATTCTACTTGATATTTCGGCTTTTTTGCCGCTTGTCGGAGGGCTTCTCTGCGTCCTTTGGCACAAAACAAACGAGTGCAATTTTTACAGCGTCAGAGATTATAGTCCATATCATACCGCCATCCATATTATAATTCGTTCTCTTGAGGAATACAATTATCTCGGCTCTATAAGGTGCAATAAAATACTACCTAAACATAAAAATGTGTTTCGTTCTCATAATTACACCTGAAATGTAGAATAATATGGGGGTGATATGAGAATGTACCAAGACACCAGACGGCTTGATTTCCACGCATTAGGCCGGGAGATCAAGCGCAAGAGAGAGGCGAAAGGCTGGACGCAGGAATACCTTGCACAGCTCGTAGACCGTACCCCTCGTTCTATCATGTATTTTGAGAACCGGGGACAACACCCGAGCCTGAACACCTTTTACCAAATCGTCACCCTGTTGGACATTTCCGTAGACCAGTTTTTCTATCCTGACAGGCAGAACGGCGAAAGCGACTGCCGCCAGCATATTGACAGATTGCTCAATACAATGGACGAAAAGGAATTGACGGTCATGGAGGCCACAGCAGAGGGACTACAAAAAGCCAGAGAAACGGAGGTCAAGTAAAGAGGGCCTTCGTTTTTCTTGTCTTTGCAGGCTTTTCAGGGCTGCCGCTAAATGGCAAGCAATGCTTCTGTGGCCACAGAAGCTATTTTCACAAGCCCGGCCTTGCGGCCCGTCTGTGAAAATTTGCTTGTTGGGGAGCCTCCCCAAACCCGGCGCTTCGGGCCAAGTTGGCCCGAAGTGTCAGCGTCGCTTTGCTCCTTATGCGTCACAGTCCCTAACGCTCCTGTTCCTTCTTTCTGCCCGGCTCCGAGTAGCCCAGCAGATAGTCAATGTTGGCCTTGATGGTCGTGACCTCCTGCATATCCGCCTTGGTTTTGCGGTACTCGGCGTAGAGCTTCTTTTTCTGTTCCGAGAGCTTGCGGCCTTCCTCTTTGAGCGTGTCCATCTTGGGGAGCTTGGCCCCGCCGAGGATGGCTTTGAAGTCGGCACAGGCCGCCCGGTAAAGTTCAATATCCGCCTCATGCTCCGCAAGAAATTTTCTGCTGTACTTGCTGGCCTTGTACTTCTCAAAGACAGGTCGGGATTTAGCATACTGCACCGTTGCCGCCTTCAATTCCATGTTGGTATGGAGGGCGACTTCGGTGCTTTTGATTTGGTCGGACAGCTTGTGAAAACGCTCTGTTGCCGCCGTGGCCTTCTGCTCCAACTGCTCATAGTCCGTCAGGCCGTTGTCCTGCAAGTAAGCAAGGGCGGCGGCCATCTGTTTGAGATTGAACACCTTGGCCCAACGCTCATATCCGGGGCCTTTCCCTTGGAGCCGGGATTGAATGTCAATAGCCAGACTGACCTTCTGGCGGGGCTGTCCGGGCCGTTGACGGGAGCCGGATATAGCGGCCCGTATATCCGCTTCACCGTAGCCGTCCCCGAGGGTATCAGAGCGTAGGCGGGTAAACCGCTCCTGACCGGGAGCCCGAAAGCTGACCGCTCCCCGACGCTGCTTGACCTCATAGCCTGCCTGCTCCATCAGAGAGAGAAATTCCGGAAAGTCGGCGGGCCTCTTGGCAAGGGCGGTATCAATGACGGCCCGCAGCCTGTCCTGATAGGTCAACGGCCTTTTCCGTCCGGCCAGCCATTCCCCGTAATTCCGAAACTTGCCCTTGCTTCGGGGCTTGGGATTTTCCACGATAGACAATCCGTTTTCCAGGCACAGGCGGTCAGAGAGCCGCCGCAGGGCAAAGGACGAGCCCCAAAAGTTGCGGAATTTCCGGGTACAGTCAAGGGTCGTGGAATTGTAGTAGATGTGCGAGTGAATATGCTCCTTGTCCGTGTGGGTCGTGACGATGAAGGCATGACGGCCCTTCGTCCAGCGCATAGCCAGCTCATAGCTTACCCGGTTTGCTTCTTCCGGGGTGATCTCTCCGGGATAGAAGGACTGACGGATCTGATAACACAGCACATCTTCGCCTTGCTTTTGCTCCCGGCCCGTCATGGCCTTGTAGCTGGCCTTTGCCAAAAGGAACTCGGCGGCCACCGTGGCTGGATCGCACTCATAGGAAGATATGTATCTTCCGCTTTCTGTCTTTTTAGGATTTTTCCCATAGTCCAGGCAATCCCGGATGGCCTCGGCTATGCTTTCTCTCTCGTTGGCGTGGCGTTGCAGTAAGGTGGTTGTTGCCAGAGAAAATCCCTCCCTTCATAAAGAGCGGCGGCTCCACCGAGCCGCCGTCAGTTTGTTTTACTTCGGGCCAAGTTGGCCCGAGGTTGTCAGCTTGTGATAAACTGGCGCAAAGAAAGGTTCAGACTGTCCAGCCCCGTGATAACAACTCCGGCCACCGCCTGCAAGCCATAGGGGGAAAGCAGGAACGCAATCACCAGATAAATGACACCGCCCACCGGGTAGCTGATGAAGAACAGCCCCACGCCCAGTAGCGCCATAATGACCGAGGCCGCTGTCAGGAAGAAGGAGGACAAGGAGAACAGGAACAGCAGGACAGCCACAAGGACTGTCAGAAACAGGATAAGCGGTGCGGTGATCAGTTTAAGTATCAGTCTCATAGGTTCAACCCCTTTCTATCATCTTTCTACCTATATTTTACCATGCGGGCGTAGGGGCAACAATGTTGTAGACGGTTAGTAAATCTTGTCCCGGAGCCTCGGGCCAACATGGCCCGAAGCCGCCAGAAACAAAAAAGAGGCGGGGCGCAGACCACAAAGGCCCGCACCCCGCAAAGTTATTTCTCCACCAGCGTAGACAGCTCCATGAGCACCTCGGACACCCGGCCCCAGAGCTTTTCATAGTCCCGCTGGAGCCCGGCGATCTCCTCCGGGTACACGCCGAAGGTATTGGCATGGACGGCCACCTGATTGAGATTGTTGGCACACCGCCGCTGTAAGGACACCAGTTCCTTGACCGGGGCAAGGTCTACATGGAGGATATAGCCGTTCAGGGCCATTTTCCGCATATAGGCCCCGGCGTTGGTAATGCCCGCTTCGGCCATGCGCCGCTGTATCTGGGCCAGCTCGTCCGCCGTGACCATCACATGAAGGTGCCTGTCTCGCTTGCGCCGGGCCGTCAGCGTTCCTCCCGCTCCCGGCTCCGCTTGTGGGCGGGCGGCTCCTTCACTCTGTCCAGCTCCTTTTTCTCCGGCCCTTTGGGGAGCGGCGAGGGCGGCAAGTTGTTCAAAATGCCGTCCAGCATATTGTCGTTCTGTTCCTCGGAAAGCTCGGCGGTATGCAGGTGGTTGTCTCTCTCGTTCATAGCATCCTCCTTATCTGTCCTCATGGGACTTGTTGTGTTTGATCTTGTCGGGCTCCTTGGGGGCCTCCGATCTGTGGGCCGCCTCCTTGAGCTGGGCCGTGATGGAAGGCCGGGCCGCCCGGTCAGGATTGCCGGGAGCTGGGCGCAGCTCGTAATCTTCCATCTGTTTCTCCGTCAGGGGCTTCAAATAGGCCAGCTCTCCCCACGCCCGTATCGTGCCGCCCTCCACCATGCGCCGCTCGTCAAAGTTGATGATCTCCACGGGAGCGTTGCCGGGCGGCTTCGGGAAGGTGCCGAGGTCAACAGGCCGCTGGGTGGAATAGTAGCGGTAATACGCCGCAGGCTCCCGGCCACCTGTGCGCTCCTGCACCTGAAACAGCTCCTTGTAATCGTCAATGCGCTTGGCGAAGTCCTTTTCCGCTGTCTGACCGTTGCTGTGGTAGTGACCCCAATAGTAGTCCCTCTGGCCGTTCTCCGTTTCGGTAAACTGCCATGTGACAAAGGGGCTGGGGGCCGCCTCGTCATAGCCCAGGGCAAAGCCCCGGCCATTGTCGAAGGTGACGGACTTCAAAATCTCATAGCCTTGGTTGATCTCTATGTGGTTTCCTCCTTTCCAGCCTCGGGCCAATTTGGCCCGAAGGGATGAAATGTTACGAAATACCCGCTCAAACCGGGGCAAAAGGTATTAGGGTATTCCCGCCCGGAAAACAGGCGGGGAAAAGCCCGATATTCCGGGCTTTTTCTCCGGGCAAATCGTAACAGACCTACCCGGCTCCCCTCCGCTTTTTCCTCATGCGCTCCCGGCTCCTTCTGCGGTTCCCCTCAACCTTGCAGGCGTCGGAACAATAGGCTTGCCTCCCCTCCGGGAGAAAGGACCGCCCACAGACGGCGCACAGCCGGGTATCCGGGGCCAGGCCATCCTCGCAGATGGAGGCCATCAGCACCGGGTCAAGGGGAAGAACGGCCTCCCGGAAGTAGCGGCAGTAGGCCCCCGTCCACCACTTGCCCAGCATATAGCACTCACAGTCCAGCGGCAGGCAGCCATACTCCCGGTCATAGTTGGCGCACATCTCCGTGACCAGTTTGCGGATACCTTTTCGCTCGTCACGGGACAGCTCCCGACACATCAGGACTTCGGGCCAACTTGGCCCGAAGCAGGAGCCGCAGGACGCAGCCGTTTCAGGCAACGCAGCTTTTTGCTCCTGCACTCCTTGAAATAACGGCACCCGGCACAGCGGTCAGGGCTGCCGCCCGGGCGGGGGACTTCCTTCATCATTCTTTCATAGGGGCTGCTGGTAAAGTTCATGCCTCGTCCTCCGTTTCGTCCTCTGTCTCCATATCGCCGTAGGGGTCGGCCTCGTCATAGTCGTAATCGTCCTCGTCCAAGTCGGCGGCCTCATGCTTCGGGCGGTAGACCTTAAAATAATAAGCCGCTCCGCCGCCCACCAGCAGGACGGCCGCAATCATCAGGAGGTTGCCAACAGGAAAGCCGGTATCTTTTTCGGGCTCGGGGTCAGGCTCGGCCACAGGTTCCGGGTCGGGCTCAGGCTGTGTGACAGGCTCCGGGGCCTCGGGCTCAGGGTCAGCTTCGGCAAGGGCCAGCAGGTCTTTTTCCGTGACGGCGTTCAGGAAGTACACATTTTCCTCGGTGCGCTGGCGATCAATAATCAGGTAGAACACATTCTCGCTGGGGGTGGTGATGGTGAAGAACTCTTTGCCGTCCTCGTCGGTGGCGTTGTCCACCACCGTCCCCGTCCCGTCCGGGGTGAAGGGCTTGGCGGTGATTTCCTCGGCGGCGGGCGGCGTGGTTTCCTCAACAGGCTCGTCACTCTGGGCGTAGGCCGTGACGCTCATGCAGGTAAGAGAAAGCAGGGCGGCGGTCAAAACCGCGGCCCTGCGAAACAGCTTATTCCTCATGGTCGGTATCCTCCTTTTCTTTCTCAGGCTTCGGGCCAAGTTGGCCCGAAGCGGTAATGGCGGGGTTACTGAAAAAGGCGGCCAGCTCGGCGGGCGTCAGTTTCAGGGAACGGACAGCCTGAACGATCATGCTGTTTTCTTCCTCCTGACGCTGTTTCTCCAAGTCTTTGATCTTGGCCTGCCACTCGGCGGCCTTCTCCCGGGCCTTTTCCAGCTCCCGGTCAATCTTTTCAAGTTTACTCATATCGTCGCTCCTTTCGGAAAATCAGTTCAAACGCCCAAAGGCGTAAAAGTGCTCCTGCCAGTAGTTCGTGTTGATACTGGCGTATTTGATGGGGTCGCCCGCATGAATCATCATACCGTCGCCCACATAGATACCCACATGGGAGACTGGCCCGGCGCAGTCATAAGTCCGGGTAAAGAAAATCAGATCTCCGGGCCTTGCGTCGGCGGGCGACACATAGGCGCATTGATTGAAAATTCCGGTCGCCGTGGTGCGGGGCAGGTTGTGGACGCCGCTTGCCGTATAGACCCAGCAGACGAAGCCGGAACAGTCGAAGGAGGTGGAAGGGCTGGAGCCGCCCCACACATAGGGCCAGCCCAGATACTTTTCCGCCTCCGTGATAAGGGCCGCAAAGGCCGGGTCGGAAAGGGCCTCGCCCGGTATGGTGTAATTACTTCCGGGGTCATAGCTGCCGCCGCCTGTGTAAATGTCATCCCACAGATAGGGCTTATTGCCTTTGAGCTCCAAGGTTATGTCGTAGATTTCCTTCTGCTCGGCGTCCAAAAGAGAGTTGACCACCACGGGAAGGGTCTTGTTTTGGAGCCGCACATGGAGAATGTAATACTCATACGGCACCTCGTAGGTGTCCGTATGGGTGGTTCCGTCCTCGTCCGTCCATGTGTCCGTTTCGGTGCGGTAGCGTATCTCCACTTCCTCGGTCAGCGTCAGCTTGTACTGCGCCTCGAACAAGGTCCGCAGCTCGCCCTGCACATTCTCACGGGTGTAGGTGCGGAGCTTGGCAATCAGGTAGGAAGTCAGCTCGTAAGGGTTGTGGCCCAGCTCGTCCACATCGTAGCGGTACTCGTCATAGCCGGGGTGGGTGCGCTCAATGTTGGCGATCTTCTGGCGGAGGTCGTTTTCAAGGGCCGTATAGTCCTCGTTGGCCCCTAAAATATCCTCGTCCTCGGCGGTGTAGGAGGTGCCGACCACGGCGTTCATCATGCCAGTACCCAGCGAAGGGAAGGCGGAAAAGACGGAGTTCAAAATCAGGAACAGGCAGAACAACAGCAGAATAATGACAGCCCCACCCTTGTGACGGCGCACAAACTGGGCGGCATAGGCCGCCGCTTTCTCGGTGGTGGTAGCCGCCGCACCCGCCGCCTTGGCGGTCTGTTTTGCGGCCTCCCGGGCCTGCTTGGCGTACTCCCGCTTGATTTTCCACTTCTGGGCCATGCGGGAAAGGAAGTTGCTTTGAAGCTCCGGGTGCTCCTGTGCCATTTGCTGATAGTGGAGGTTGGCGTTGGCCTTCATGGTCTTGTGCTCCCATTTCTCCACCTGACGGGCCGGGTGCTCCCGGATACGCCGTTTGACATAGCGGGTAGCCTTATGTACCCCGGCCTCTGTCAGAAGCTCGGCCTTATGGGCGCTCTCCACGCCCACATTCTCATGCTCGACCTCGTGTATCTTGCGGTGGCCGTAGGCCCACACGCCAGCCCCCGCCGCCATTGCCGCCCGTTTGGGGAGGCTGGGAGGCTTCTGGGGCTTCTGCTGGGCCAGCTTTTCCTTGGCCATTTCCAGCTTGACAGCGGAGTGCTCGGCCTTGGCCTCGGCCCGTTCCTTCTTTTTCTCCTGTTTGTCCTTCTTGTCCTTTTGGGCGGCCTGTTCCTCATGGGCGGTATCCCGGCGGGCCTCGCCCTCCTGACGCAATCGGGAGGACGGTTTTTCCCGTTCCCCGTCCTGCTTGAATTTCCCGGTGCTCTGGGGCTTCGGGCCAACTTGGCCCGAGGTTTCCGCCCCAGTCTGACGGGTCACTTCTTCCTCGGTGAAATGGAGCCGCCCACGCTTTATCCGCTTTCCGCCCTTCGGGTTCTTCGGGCCAACTTGGCCCGAAGCGGTCTTACTCATTCTGCGCCTCCTTTTCCTCCGGGCGGGTAGTCATAATGGAGTAGAGCTTGGTGTTCTTCGGGAAACGGTCAACAAACGGGATGGTCACATTTCCGAAGAACAGCAGGCCCTCGCCGGAATTGGAATGGGTCACATAGGAAAGCTGGTGGGGACTTATCCCTAACTGCTTCGCCAAAATCTGTCTGTCCCCCTGCGCTTGCGACAGAAGCACCATGAAGTCAGAGTTTTCAAAGATGTTCTCAATCTGACGGCTGGCAAGGAGGTCTTTCACATTCTGGGTCAGGGCGCTGGGGACGCAGCCCTTTTTACGGAGCATTTTCCAGATGGTCACAAAGTAGCTGGAGGTCAGCTCGTCCTGCAACAGCACATGGAACTCGTCATAGTAGCACCATGTAGCGATACCGTGGGCGAAGTTGTGGGAAACCTGACTGTTCATCAGGTCGTTGATGATGTGCATGGCGATAGTACGCAGGCCCGCCCCCAGCTTCTTCAAGTCAAAGCACACCACACGGGCGTTTTTATAGTCCACATTGGTCTTATTGTTGAAGATGTTGAGGGAGCCGGACACATAGATTTCAAGGGCCGTTGCCAGCCGCTTCGCCTCGGGCTCGGTCTGCTGGCACAGAAGGTCGTACAGGTCTTGGAGCGTCGGAAGGGGCGTGTTGTCCGGGTCATTGAGAAAGTCCCGGTACACCATGCGGGCGCAGCGGTCAATGATGGTGCGCTCCACAGGCTGTAAGCCGTCCTTGCCGCCCACAATAAGCTCCATCAGGGACAAAATGAAGTCGCATTTCAGGCTGATAGGCGAAACCTCGTCGTCCATGCTCACATCCAAGTCCATCGGATTGATGTGGTGCGGGCTGTTGGGGGCGATCTCCACCACAAGCCCGTCCTCCCCGAACTGGCGCACCAGCGGCGAATACTCGCCCATCGGGTCAAGAATAATAATACGGTCGCTGGTGGCGAGGAACACATTGACAAGCTCCCGCTTTCCGGCGAAGCTCTTGCCCGAGCCCGGTACGCCGAGGTATAGGCCGTTGGGGTTTTTCAGCTTCTTTCGGTTCGCCATAATGACATTGTGGGAAAGGGCGTTCAGGCCGTAGTAGATGGCCTCGCCGTCCATGCGGAGTTCCTGCGTCATAAATGGCACGAAGATAGCGGTGGAGCTGGTGGTCATACCCCGCTGTATCTCGATACCGTTGTAGCCGAGGGGCAGGCTGGATATAAGGCCCTGCTCCTGCTGGAAGTCCAACCGCTTCAACACGCAGTTGTATTTCTGCATGATACCCGACACCGTGAACAGGTCGTTGTCCAGCTCCCGGCGGGTGGCGGCGGTGTTCACCACAAGGAAAGTCAGAAGGAACATTCGCTCGTTGCGGCTCTGCAAATCGTTCAGGAGGTTCTTTGCGTCCTGACTGAATGTAACAAGGTCGGGAGGAAGTATGTCCATATCGTAGCCGCTTCGGACGGCCTTTTTTTGTTCCTCCACCTTCATCTTGTCAATGTCGCTGACCTTGCCTTTAATGGTCTTGATGGCCTTGGCCTGATCGACGGTCTGAATGTGCATGGTAATGGTCATTTCAGCGTCCACCTCCAACAGCTCCGCAAGGAGCTTGTCGGAAAGCTCGGAGGCCATGATCTGCATATAGGAGGCCGCTCCCCATGTAGAGCCCATACGGAACAGGCGGCTCTGGCGGAAGTCAAAGCTGTTGGGGGCGATAAAATCCTTTGTCCCCATTCCGGTCTTGGGTATCATATCCCATGTGAAGGAAAAGGGCTCGGTGCCGCCGGGGTGGAGCTGGCCGTGAAGGATCTCCAGCCGTTCCAGTCCATTGAGGGGCCGGGACTGTACCCCCAGCTTTTTGAAGTTGCCGGTAATATCGGCCTCCACACGCTCCAAGCGAGGCTTGGCAATGGCGAGGCTGTCCGCCGCTACGCCAAAGGTCAACAGCTTCGTCCTTACAATGCCGTTGTTGCTCTTGGCAATCTGCCCTTCCAGCATTTCCACATACTCGCTCCGCATTTCGCTGTATTCGTCATCCCGCATGGGGATATTGAGCTTGTACTTGCTGTCCGGGCGGCTCCTGTGATTGATGAAGGAGAGCTGGAACGGAAGGGAGCTGTCAAAGGAATTGAGAAAGGCGCAGTAGCCGTCAAAGATGGCACTCTGGTCATCGGCCTGCGCCAACTGGTAGTTGATGTCCTCGTATTCAAGGCTCTTGGTATAGAACCTGTCGTTTACCCGGCAGATACCATCCTTGAAAAGCTCCCGGTACGGGATGGTCTGCTGTGCGGTCTGCGGCCCGGCCTTTTTCGGCTGGGCCTGTTTTGTGGGCCTGCGGTCAGGACGCTTTCTTTCTGCGCCCGGCCTTTTTGCCCCTTTGGTGGTCTGCAATCGGCTTTTCCTCCTTTCGGCTCAAAAAAGCATAGAAATTTTCGGTTTTGTAGGGCCTGACCCGTGACAGTAAAAACCTTGTTCGGATAATGTTGCGGAGCACCTTCTCAAAGGGAAGGCCGTCCTTCTCAAACATGGCAAACAGGAAACACGGCATCATCAGGCCGATCATCAGGAACAGGGCCGTACTGTTCCCGATATGGGAGCGGGTGAACAGGTAAAACGGGATACCGATACCGCCCGCTATGGAAAAACAAATAAGCTGGCGCTTCGTCAGGTTGAAGGCCAGCTTGGTCTTGATACGGCTCAAATCGTTGGGTACTGGCACATAGGCCAATGAAGTCACCTCCTTGGAGCTTCGGGCCAACTTGGCCCGAGGTCATCGTTCTGCCTGGCGGGCCGGAGCCTCCCTCCGGGCGGCCTGCGCCGCTTCAAGGCCGGACTGCCTTGCCCGCCAATACTCGGGGTTGTACCGCTTGATGGAGCGGTTGATATTTTCCTCAAAGGCGGCCTTGTCTTTGATACGCTTGGGTATCTGCCAGAGCTTCTTATCCAAAAGCTCCCGCAGCACCACTTCCTCCTGCGTATCTTCCTCAAAGCAGAGATAGCCGCCACGCTGAAAGCCGCACCGCTTGGCCGCCGGGGAGAGGAAGGCCGCCACTTCCTTTGAAACCATCGTCCCCCCGTGGCTGGCGGTACTCACGAGGAACACGCCGGGGCATAACAGGTTGCAGGTCTGCACCTTACCCCACGGGGACTTTTCCGGTTCCTGATACATCATCGTTCTGCACCTCCTTCCTGCCTCGGGCCAACTTGGCCCGAAGTGCTTTAATGCGCCCCAAAGATAGACTTTGACAAGCTCCCGGTCTTAAAGAGCACGAAGCACAGAAGCACCGTGTACCCCACACAAGTCCAGATAGCGTTCATCATATCGCCGTCCGTGGCGATACTCTGCACCAACACGGCGTAAATCGCCATGCACACCATAATGAGCATCCCCTGAAAGCCAACGGCAAACAGGGACTTGAAATAATTCTGTCCCATGTGTCCGACCTCCCGGTTGACGCTGGTGGCAAAGGGAATGGGGGCAAGGCTGGTCATCAGGTAAATTTCAATCATACGCCCGTAGACAATGACGAAAATCACGATATTCAAGGCCGTCATGGTGAACTGCACGAAGAAGGATTGCAGGAAGATACCAAGGAGCGGCCCCAGCTCCATTGCCTCAAGCTGGGTCTGCATATTGTTCAAAACCTCCGGCGTGACGGCGGTGGAGCCTTGTATCAGGCCCGCCGACTGGTGAATGACCTGCTGGGAAACATCAAATACCGCCATGACGATATTGAAGGTGTTGGACAGGATCATCACCGCAATAAAGGTCTTGAAAATCCACTTAAAAAAGATCCATGTGTCGAAGTTGTGTAGGTTGTTGTGGTCTATCAGCATTTGAATGAGCTCATAGGTCATCACAAAGGTAAGCACCAGTCCGGCGATAGGAAGAATGACCGTTTCGGAGAGCTGCCGTATCATGGAAAAGACCCCGGCGTTCCATGCCGCCGGGGGCGTCCCTACCTGCGCCGCAATCTCTCCGACCTGCTCATTCACATTGGTAAAAAGCCCGTCGAGGTTTCCCATGATACCCTCGACCAACAGCCCTTTGAGCCATTCTGTGATAGCGTCGAAGATACTTTGCATAGCTTACTCCTTCGGGAAGATTAGAACAGGTTTGCCAGCAGAGGGATCAAGTTCATGCCCAGCAGGACGATGCCGCCGCCCGCCATGAGCTGCTTCATGCCTTGGGACTTTGCTGATGTGTGATAAAGAAGTAGTAGAAGTGTAAAAAATTTTGCCGTTCCTA
>DXUR01000520.1 GCA_019417795.1 Clostridiales bacterium
TCCCCAGAAGCCTCCGCCGCCGATGGTCAGCAGGCTTCGGGTCTGCTGCCAGCCCTGACCCTGCACATCATAGTTGTGGTCGAACAGGACGATGAAGCGGTTGAGCATATACTTTTTGGAATCCGGTACCAGATCAAAGGCTATGATGCCCCCGATGACGGCCCCCGACGCGCCGAAAAGCAGGGCGAACCACCGCAGGGCAAAGCCCGCCACGAAGGACATCACCACGAAGATCAGCAGGAACATCAGCGCGTTGCCCATATCGCCGGAAATAACAAAGTACAGTCCCGCTATCCCCAGCGTATGACCGCCCACATAGAAGGCGGCGGAAAAGGACCTCAGATCCCGTTTTTCCTCCCGGAGCCATTGGAGCTGCCAGGCCAGCAGGATGATGAAGGTGATCTTCACCACCTCCGCCGGGCCGATGCTCACCGGCAGAAAGGGGAATTTCAGCCATGCGGTATTGCCGGTATCGTCGCTGACGCCGAAGGGCGTTTTCAGCAGCAGGATAAACAGCACATCGAACGCCGCGATCCACTTCCACCGCTTAATGAGCATTTCCAGGTCGATCATGGAAATGCCGAAATACACCACGATGCCGATGAGCAGCGCCGCCGTCTGTACGATGATCTTCCGGTTATCGTTGTTGTACCGGGTGGCGCTGTAAATCATGGCGATGCCGAACACCGACGCGGCGCAGCAAAGCCCCAGCAGGATCAGGTCCGCCTGCTGGATGATCTCCAATATGGTCTCTTTCAGTCGCTTGAACATAGCTGCCTCTTGCTTTCATACGGAAAAAATTGCTAAAACATAGTGAGACTGTCAATAAAGTGGTAAATCCTCCGCAACGGTAAGGTAGGGCAGCCGTTAGCGGCTGTGCCGCTTTACGGATGCTGCATACCCCTTGCGGGTGAAGGGTGTGCGCGGGAAACCCAAGAAGGGTGTCCCGCGCCATTAAAATCCTAAGTTTTCAGAACTTTTATAAAGTTCTGGAAACTTGCTCAGCGGGGCGAAAAAACTTTTTCGACACGCTGATAGTATACCACACAAAAAGGGACCTGTAAACTTGTTGAATTTTGTTTTTACATTTTCTGTCGGACGTGCTATAATGTGATGGATTACGTGCAGCAAGGGAGGGTGTCCATGGAATTTCACAGTCATAACGAAGCGGAGACGGAAGCCATCGGCGCCCGTCTGGCCGCCGTGCTGAACCCCGGCGCGGTGGTGGCGTATTTGGGGGATCTGGGTATGGGCAAGACTGCCTTCACCCGGGGACTTGCCGCAGGGCTTGGCTACAAGGGCCGGGTCACCAGCCCCACCTTTGCCATTGTGAATGAGTACGAGGGCGGCCGGCTGCCTCTGTTCCACTTTGATATGTACCGTCTGAACAGCGCCGATGACCTGTTCGACATCGGCTGGGAGGATTATCTCTCCCGCGGCGGTGTCTGCGCCGTGGAGTGGAGCGAAAACGTGATGGACGCTCTGCCGGAGGACACCGTCTGGGTCCGCATCGCCCGGGAGGGAGACACCGGCCGCAGCATTACCATAGAAGGAGTGGAGCTTCCATGAAAATTTTAGCCCTGGAGACCTCCGCCAAGGCGGTATCCGCCACCGTATCCGAAAACGGACGCATTTTGGCCTCCGGCTATCAGGATACCGGTCTGACCCACAGCCGCACTTTGATGCCCATTGTGGAGCACATCCTGAAAAATACGGACTTGAAGCTGTCCGACATGGACGCCATTGCCGTGGCCGTCGGCCCCGGCTCCTTTACGGGCATCCGCATCGGCGTTTCCGCCGCCAAGGGCCTTGCCTTTTCCGTGGACAAGCCCGCCGTGGGCGTGTCCACGCTGGCCGCTATGGCCCGGAACGCGGCCTTTACCGACGGGCTGATCGTCTGCGCCATGGACGCCCGCCGCAGTCAGGTCTATAACGCCAACTTCTCTGCGGAAAACGGCGTCCTCACCCGGCTGACCCCGGATCGGGCCGTCTCTCTTGACGAGCTGGCGGAGGAGATCCGAAACGATCCCCGGCCCATCACCTTAGTGGGTGACGGCGCGCATCTGGTATACGCCCGCTTTACGGAGCAAGGCATCCCCTGCCGTATGGCTCCCCCCCACCTCATCATGCAGAACGCCACGTCCGTGGCACTGGAGGCGGAGGCGTTAGCCGCGCAGGGCAAGCTGGCCTCCGCTCAGGAATTGGAGGCTTTCTACCTCCGGCCGCCGCAGGCGGACCCACTGAAAAAGAAACCGGCGCCGATTCAATAACGTCTTCAATTTTTTGATATAGAGGAGAACAGAATTATGGGTAAAGTAGTCATTATGGATCATCCCCTGGTGGCCCACAAGCTGACCATCATGCGGGACAAGAACACCAGCGTCAAGGATTTCCGGGAACTGGTCAGCGAGATCGGTATGCTCATCACCTATGAGGCCACCCGCGATCTGCCCATGACCACCAAGCACATTGAGACCCCCATCTGCGAGATGGACGCCCCCACTCTGGCCGGCCGCAAGTTCGTAGTCGTCCCCATCCTCCGGGCCGGTCTGGGTCTGGTGGACGGCGTGCTGCGGATGGTTCCCGCCGCCCGTGTAGGCCATATCGGTATGTACCGGGATGAGGAGACTCTGGAGCCCCATCCCTATTTCTGCAAAATGCCCAAGGACGTTGCCGAGCGCGACGTGCTGATCGTGGACCCCATGCTGGCTACTGGCGGTTCTGCCGCAGAGGCCATCGGCGAAATGAAGAAGCGGGGCTGCAAGCACATCAAGCTCATGGTCCTCGTGGCCGCTCCCGAGGGCATCAAGTTCCTGCAGGAGAAGCACCCCGACGTGGATATCTATGCCGGTGCTCTGGACGATCACCTGAATGAGAAGGGCTACATCGTCCCCGGTCTGGGCGATGCCGGCGACCGGATCTTCGGCACCAAGTAAATCTGTTCTTTTCAAGATCAAGACAGTCTCAAGCGGGAGCCGATGGCTCCCGCTTTTTTCCATTTTTTATTTGCTCTATCCAACTTTCTGTCTCCAGGCCGCAGATTTTTCTTGCATTTTTCCCCGCTGTCCTTTACAATAGGGTTACAAGTACATAACTGCAAAGCAAGACAGCTGCAACGGAGTGCCATGCGCACGGGCTGACACCTGTCTCCTTTGCGCGG
>DXUR01000521.1 GCA_019417795.1 Clostridiales bacterium
GCATAACCGAGATGAACCAGGACTTCACCGGCACCGACGTCCAGCGCGGTCAGTTCGTCCTGATCCTGCCGGACATCACGTCCTCCGCGGACTACGGCAAGGTGTACCTCAAGGGCACGGCCAACTGGGTGTACGCCTTTACGCTGACCACCCTGACGTCCATCAAAGGCCCCATTGGCCCTCCCGGCAAAAAGGGCGACCAGGGCGATCCCGGCGAGGCCGGTTCCAGCTTCGCCATTCTGGGCTATTTTGATACGCTGGACGACCTCAAAGCAGCCGTCCCAAATCCCAAGGCCGGTGACGTGTACGGCGTGGGTACCGCGCCTCCGTACAACATCTACATCTGGGATTCCGTCCACGGCAAGTGGGTACCCAACGGCAACCTGCAAGGCCCGCAGGGCAAACAGGGTATTCAAGGCCCCGAGGGAAAGCGGGGACCTGAGGGCAAGCAAGGCCCGGAAGGCCCCGTGGGCGGCTCCGGCAACTTCGTCCGCTATGATGCGGCCCAGAGCCTCACCGACGAGCAGAAGGCGCAGGCGCAAACCAATATTGGTGTGGATGCAATCAGCACAAAAAATATAGGGAGCGTGTCTAAAAGCCTAAACGCATCGGAATTGCAGGCATACCTCGATTCCCTTCCTCGTCTGCTGACTGAGAATCATGTTATCACCCTCAACGGAACGTGTTCGCAGGCCGTTTATATGAAAGACTTCTACGGTTGCGGAAGCATCATTCTCCGTGCAGCCAATTTGGGCGATTGTGTTTTCACAAAAAACATAGAAATTACTAATTGCCATGTTCCTGTAAATATAGAAAAGCTGAAATGGGAACTTAACGCAGAATCGCCAAGCACCAACGCTTGTATTATTTGTTCCGGGAGTACGGTCAAGGCTCAAGAATGTTCTGTGACCGGTTACGTTTCATCAAGCGGAGAGAAAATTGGTAGAGGCGTTACCACTCTTGAGCAGGGATCTGTGACGCTATTGAGCTGTGCATTTCACAATTTGGATATTGTGCTCAATACCTTCCAGAGTGGGTTTATTGGCATTGCGGGTGGAAAAGAAACAGATTATAGCGGCAACAATATCGGCGTGTATACCTATTGGGGCGGTTTGGTAATGCTTTCGGATGATATGCCTCTGAAAATAGGAGGTTCCTATAACAACCGGAATACTGGTGGCGCAATTATCCAAGGAAATGCGTTTGTTCGTTGAGTTTATGGAATACTGTATTTGCTGTGGGGCGATCATCCCCGAAGGCCGTCAAGTGTGCCCAATTTGTGAGCGGCAATGGCCCGAATTTTAACCTGCACGAAACCAAGTCGGACTTTTGACTTGCACGAAAGCAAGTCGGAACTGCCCTAAAAACTGCAACTTTTTAAGGGGGTGTAGAATGGAAATTCTACAGATCGTATTAACTGCCGCCACCGGCTCCGGCGTGACCGCCATCATCCTCGCGATCCTCCAGCGGAAGTGGATTAAGGATGACAAGCGGGACGCCATCGTGGACGCGCTCAAGGTGCTGCTGATCGACCGGGTGCGCTATCTGGGCCAGAAGTACATCTCAGACGGCAGCGTCAGCCTGTCGGACAGAGAAACGCTGGACGAGATGCACCAGGCGTACAAATCCCTTGGCGACAACGGACACCTGAAAATCATTATGTCCGAGGTCGGCGAGCTGCCGATCCGGAAAGAATGAAAGGAGAAAAAACATGGAAAACATCAAGAAACGGCTGGGCAATCTGCTGGCGGTGAAAAGCCTCGTGACCATCACCCTGACGGTGATCTTCGCGGTGCTGGCCCTGCGGGAAAGCATCAGCGGCAGCGAGTTCCTGACCATCTTTACGGTGGTCATTGGCTTCTATTTCGGCACCCAGCGGGTCAACGAGGACAAGAACAGTTAAAACCGGTTGAATAATCAACCGTAAATTTGAAAGGGGTACATACCATGGAAAAAATCTACGAGAACATCATCAACGAGGGCAAGGCCACCGGTAAGACCATTGAGGCCATCAACACGGAGCTGAAAGAGGCCGGAGCCAACTTCCACCTGAATCCTGACGGCGGCGTGGCCAACTGGACTGAGGACGAAATGCGGGAAGGCTTCATCCCCGCCGAGAAGAATCCGGAGCCGCTCCCCCAGACGCTGGATACCCGTCGCCGGGAGGATCTGGCGGGCACCGTCCAGATCCAGCGGATCGTCGGAACCACCTATGAGGTGACTTATGACGAGAACGGCTACTTCATTAAGGCTTCCCGCGTGCGCCATGGTTGATACGTTTGACTGCGCCAGAGCGCAGATCTACCACAACACCGCCAAGCTGACCCCGGCGCAAATCAAGGCCAAGACCGGCTGCACCCACATCATCAACGGATACCTGTTTAACGGGAAATTTCAGCCGGTGGGCTGGACGGTGATCGACGGCAAGGTCATCAGCCGGGACAAATACCAGGACTGGGGCGTGTCCATCGGCTCCGACGGGGTCCCTAAGATGCTGACGGACCGGGGAGGATCCTTCCTCTCCGGCGTCCCGATCCTCAAGGGCGGCTCCAAGCTGTACCGGGAGCTGACGCCGGACGTGGCCCGGCCTGCCGCCCGGACTGCGGTGGGCTGGCTGGCCAACGGCAAGGTGGTGCTGTGGTGCGACAAGACCAGCCTGACCCGTGAGCAGCTCCAGAACAAGCTGCTGGGGCTGGGCGTGGTGGATGCCCTCATGCTGGACGGCGGCGGCTCCACGCAGGGGATCTTCCCCGGCGGGAAGGTGACCAGCTCCCGGAAAGTGCCTACGCTGCTGCTGTTTTGGGAGCGGTCGGCGGTCAAGGCGGAAGATCAAGCCCTCGTATGGGGCAAGGCTCACGGTCTGCTGACGGACGCCAACGCCAAGGAGACCGTGACACGGGCTGACATGGTTCGGGCGCTGTATCAGATCTGGGGGGATAACCATGGTTGAGATCCACGCTTACAGCAAAGCCGCCTCCGGGGGAAAGCAGCTCTCCGCCCATTTTAAGGTGCGGGAGTTTGCGTGTGGAGACGGGTCTGACGCTGTTTTGGTGGCTCCCCGGCTGGTGATGGTGCTGGAAACTATCCGTGCCCACTTCGGCGCTCCGGTGGTCATCCACAGCGCCTACCGGACGCCCCAGTACAATGCCAAAGTG
>DXUR01000522.1 GCA_019417795.1 Clostridiales bacterium
GGCCCTGCGCTTTGTTTTATTCGGGTGTTCCGGTGTGGCGGCCCATAAAGGTGCTTACGGTGCTTTGTTCAAGGTGCGCTGCATGGTGGCGGAACATCTGGCAAAAGTCCCCCTTGGTACATTGAATGAGCGGCGGACCGGGGATATTAAAACGGTTCTGAATGAAGATATTGAAAAGCTGGAGTTGTTTTTAGCCCATAACCTTCCAGACCTTGTGTGCTATATGGTAGGGCCGGTAGCAATTTTCATTTATTTGATGACAGTAAATATCCCATTGGCACTGGTTTCCCTGGTGCCGTTGATTTTGGCCGTTGTGGTAATGGGGGTTATGTTTCGGAATACGGACGGTTTGATGGACCGGGCGAACCGATCCATTACAACGCTCAATTCCGTTATGATCGAGTATATCAGCGGCATGAAACTGATTAAAGCGTACAACATGGGGAGCAAATCGTTCCAGAAATTTTCCGGTGCGATCCAGGAAGAGAATGCCATGTGGAATGAAACCTCCCGGAGAATGGGGCCTCCTTATGCAACCTTTGTGGTTCTGATTGAATGTGGGATGCTGCTGATGGTTCCCCTGGGCGGGATGTTCTTTCTGAAAGGCTCCCTGGCGGCCAGTGCATTTTTGCTGTTCGTCTATGTCGGCTCCATGTATCTGACGGAGATCCGGCCTTTACAGGAATTGGGGACAAACTTTGCGAATGTCCTGGGTGCCATTACCAAAACGAAAGAAATATTGGACGTTCCTGTTTATGAAGGTGGAATGGACTTCCCGGAAAACCATGATATTGAGCTTAAGAATGTACGTTTTTCCTACGATGGGAAAACGGATGTCCTGCAAGGCGTCAACCTCAAGATCAGGGATGGGGAACGCATGGCCCTTGTGGGACAGTCCGGCGCGGGCAAGAGTACCGTGATTGAACTGATCTCCCGGTTTTATGATGTGCAGGAGGGGGAGGTGCTGATCGGCGGGATCAACGTAAATGAACTGAACTACGATACCATCCTGAAGAATATTGCCATTGTATTTCAAAAGACATTCCTTACCCGTGACAGTGTACTGGAAAATATCCGCATGGGTTCAGACGCCAGCCTGGAGGAAGTACGGGCTGCCGCCAGGGAGGCGCAGATTGATGACTTCATCATGTCGCTGCCGGATGGTTATGACACAAAGGTAGGCAGCTTCGGCTCCCGTTTCTCCGGTGGGGAAAAACAGCGGATTGCTATTGCAAGGGCGATCTTGAAAAATGCTCCCATCCTGATTCTGGACGAAGCGACAAGCGCCTCTGACCCGGAAAATCAGATGGAAATTGATAAGGCCATTCAGAACCTCTGCAAAGGCAGGACGGTCATTGTGGTAGCGCACAGGCTGAGCGCCTTGAAAATGTGCGACCGTGTGGCGGTG
The DNA here is from genome assembly GCA_019417795.1 of Clostridiales bacterium. The sequence goes on from DXUR01000522.1 coordinate 1,409, forward strand.
GTAGAGAATCATACGATCACCAGCGTCGGTACCCATGAGGAAGTGCGGAAAGAGAACGCTTATTATCGGAAAGCATGGGAGGACTACGAAACAGCGAGGGGAATTACTTATCAACTGGAAGGAGGCGGGCAGAATGAATCCAAATAACGTATGGAAGAAGAACCGGGAGTTTTATATTGGCGTTGCCGGGACTGTCCTGGAGGGGCTGTTCTCTGGTAGCCTGTTTATGCTGCTTTATTCCGTCATGCGGTTTTTATGGGACGGTCAGTTTGATATGAACCGTGTACTGGTCCTGACAGGTGTTATTGCATTTATCTTTCTGCTCCGTATTTTGATATACAGCTATGGCTATACCAAAGCACAGATCGGCGGCGCAAAAGTCAGTAAAAATATCCGCTTGTTTATGGGCGACCATCTCAAGCGTATCCCGCTTTCCCGGTTTACACAAGGGCAGACAGGCGATTATATCAACACCATTACCAGTGATGTAAATAACTATGAAAAAATTCTGACCCATAAGATCGGGGACATTGCAAAGAGCTTTGCCCTGTCGCTGATGTTGATTGTTTTTGTGATGACGATCTACTTTCCAGCCGGGCTGATCCTCCTGATTGCCGACCTGCTTTTGATCCCCGGATTGTGGCTTTCTTTCCGGCAGGTAGCGAAGTATGGCAAAGAGAAGAACGATATTTGTGCGGAGAATGTCAGCAGCATTGTGGAGTATGTATCCGGTATCCAGACTTTCCGGGCCTATGGCGTTGGCGGTCTGAAAAACAAAACCGTGATCCATGCCATGCAGGAGTTTAGCAGGATCAGCTTTGTGTATGAAGCCAAGGTTCTCCCGATAGGTGCGGGATTTGGTATTTTGAGCTGGCTATCCTGTCCGGTTGTGATCTGGACGGCCTATGGCCCCTGGGCAACCGGAACTTTAGATACCGTGTCCTATCTTTTGATTTGTATGCTGCCTTTGTTCTGTGCAAAGCTGGCAAATTCCATTTTTGTAGACCTCACCAGCTATAAGAATCTGATGATCTCGAAAAATAAAATCATGGCTGTGATGAAGGAACCGGAAGAAACCGGCAGCATGGAGCCGCTGCAGGAAGCCTCTCATGAGATTGTATTTGACCATGTGGACTTTTCTTATGTTCCTGGGGAACCGGTGTTAAAACAGGCTTCCTTTACTGTGCCGGATCAGAAGCTGACCGCCATTGTGGGGGATTCCGGCTCCGGCAAGTCTACCATCCTGAACCTGATTGCAAAATACTATGAAGTATCTGGCGGCACGATTTCCATAGGAGGCAGACCGATCAATCATGTAGCTGCGGAACGGGTATTAGACCAGATTTCTATGGTGGACCAGGATGTGTTCCTGTTTGATGATACAGTGCGGGAGAATATCCGCCATGCCCGTCCGGATGCTACGGACGCAGAAATTGAAGTGGCCTGCCGAGAGGCAAACTGTGACGGCTTTATCCGCAAGATGGAGAGGGGTTATGATACGCCGATTGGGGAAAATGGAAATCTCCTGTCCGGCGGCGAACGCCAGCGCCTTTCCATAGCACGTGCCATTTTGAAAAACAGCCCGATCCTGCTGCTTGACGAGGCGACGGCCTCCCTAGACATTGAGAATGAATTGGCGGTAAAGCAGGCGATTGCGAACCTACTGAAAGAGAAAAAAACCGTGGTGATGATCGCACATACCCTATCCATCGTAAAAAATGCCGATCAGATTCTGGTGG
>DXUR01000523.1 GCA_019417795.1 Clostridiales bacterium
GGAATACCGCCGCTTACAGACCGTCAAGGGCAATATCGACCAGATTTTACGCCGGAGCGAGCCGCAGCGCAGAAAGGAGCAGAGCCATGAACGGTAATATCCCCCGCATGGACTACCGCCAGTACCGGGCAGCCCGCCGCCTTGTGCATGAGTGCTGCAACTATGACAGCGGGAACTGCCTGCTGTTGGAGGACGGCGAGCCTTGCGTGTGTGTACAGAGTATCAGCTATTCGCTGCTCTGCCGCTGGTTTACCGCCGCTGTCCTGCCCCTTGATGAAGCACTGGAAGCCGCCCTCTTGCGCCGGGGAAGCCGGAAACGCTGCGCTGTCTGCGGGGCGTTCTTCTTCCCAAAATCCAACCGGGGGAAATACTGCCCGGACTGCGCCGGACGCATGAAGCGGATAAACGCCGCCAAACGGAAGCGGAAACAAAGGGAGAAATGTCACGCTTTAGGGCATTTCAAACCCGCATAAATCAAGGCTTTTTTGGAGGGTGTCAAAGGGTGCGTGATACATTTATCCTTTTCCCTTAAAAACGCCCCCTAAAAGCGTAACAGAACCCACAGACAGACACCACAAGGAGGTGAACCCTATCGCTGATTATATGACCGCAGGAACGGAGCTGCCCGCTTACCTGCCTTACCCCCGTTTCCTGCTGGAAACAGACCTATCCCACACCGCAAGAGAGTTATATGCGCTGCTGTTAGACCGTTCCACCCTTTCGCAGAAGAACGGCTGGCAGGACAGCGAGGGACGGACATACATTGTCTACCCCATAGCAGAGATAGCGGAAATGCTGGATAAAGGCTGCACCACCATAAAGGGCGCACTGAACGAACTGGACGCTGCCGGGCTGCTGGAACGCAGACGGACGGGCTTTTCTGCCGCCAACCGTCTGTATGTGAAAGTGCCGCCTATCCCAGTGGTACAGTTTTCCGACCAACTGACGGACGGAAAACCGCCCCTCATAAGGGCGGGAAACCGACCAACTGACAGCCGGAAAACTGACCTTATGACGGTCGGAAAACCGTCCCCTAACCAAACTAATATAAACAACCTAATAGAGAGCCAAACAAAAGGAGCGAGTGAGGGGCAGCCCCCCGCCGCTTATGGCAGATATAAAAATGTATTTCTTTCTGACACAGAACTTTTGGAGCTGGAACAGGACTTCCCCGGCAAGTGGGAGTATTACCTTGACCGCCTTTCCTGCCACATCGCTTCCACCGGGAAGCAGTACCAGAGCCATGCAGCCACCATTTACAAGTGGGCGCAGGAGGACGCTGCCAAAGAGAAGCCAAAGAAAGGCATACCGGACTATTCATTCAAGGAGGGAGAAAGCCTATGACCGATACAATCCACAACACCATACTGCCTATGACCGACACCACAGCCGAGCCGGAGGATTACACCGGGGAGGACGGGCTTTTATACTGCGGCAAATGCCGGAAACCCAAAGAAGCCTATTTCCCGGAGGGCAAGACCTTTTTCGGGCGTGACCGCCACCCGTCAGAGTGCGACTGCCAGCGGGCAGCCCGTAAGGAACGGGAAGCCGCCGAGAAGCGGCGCAGCCACCTTGAAACGGTGGAACGGCTGAAACGGCAGGGCTTTACAGACAAGACCATGCAGGACTGGACATTTGCCAACGATAACGGCAGCTGCCCGCAGATGAAGAACGCCGCCGGATATGTGGCACGCTGGGAACAGATAAAGGACGGGAACTACGGGCTGCTCTTGTGGGGCAGGGTAGGCACTGGGAAAAGCTATTTTGCCGGGTGTATTGCAAACGCCCTCATGGAGCAGGAAGTCCCGGTGTGCATGACAAACTTTGCAACGATACTCAATGACCTTGCCGCCAGCTTTGAGGGCAGGAACGAATATATTTCCCGCCTTTGCAGCTACCCCCTGCTGATACTTGATGATTTCGGTATGGAGCGAGGGACAGAATACGGGCTGGAACAGGTTTACAGCGTGATTGACAGCCGTTACCGAAGCGGCAAGCCGCTGATCGCCACGACCAACCTCACGCTGGAGGAATTGCAGCACCCGCAGGACACGCCCCACGCCCGTATCTATGACAGGCTGACTTCCATGTGCGCCCCCGTCCGCTTCACGGGCAGCAACTTCCGAAAGGAAACCGCACAGGAAAAGCTGGAACGCTTAAAGCAACTGATGAAGCAGCGAAAGGAGAGCCTATGACAGAAACGAAACAGACAAGCACCACCAAAACAGACCGCCGCCCGGACTGTGTGACGGAAATCCGCATGGGCAACTCCGTCCTTACCGTTTCCGGCTTCTTCAAGCAGGGCGCAACCGACACCGCAGCCGACAAGATGATGAAAGTGCTGGAAGCGGAAGCTGCTACACAAAAAACGGCGATTTGACCGACCATAAAGAAGCAGATTTGACGCTTTTGCCGCTATACAGACAGCCGCCCCATGTGGTACAATCAAGGTACGGAATAGTGGGGCTGGCTGTCGGAAACGGAGGAATTTATGTTAAGACAGACCACCCAGCAACTCATTACCGCCCTTTACCCAAGACTGTCCCATGAGGACGAGCTGCAAGGCGAGAGCAATTCCATTTCCAACCAAAAGAGGATTTTGGAAACCTATGCCAAACAGAATGGATTTTCTAATCTGCGCTGGTACACCGACGACGGTTATTCCGGTGCGAACTTTCAAAGACCCGGATTTCAAGCCATGCTTGCAGACATTGAAGCAGGGAAAGTCGGGACAGTTATCGTCAAGGATATGTCGAGGTTAGGGCGAAACTACTTACAAGTGGGAATGTACACAGAAATGATTTTCCCACAGAAAAACGTCCGTTTTATTGCTATCAATGACGGCGTTGACAGCGCACAGGGGGAAAATGACTTTGCTCCTCTGCGGAACATCTTTAACGAATGGCTGGTGAGAGATACGAGCAAGAAAATCAAGGCAGTAAAACGCTCTAAGGGCATGAGCGGAAAGCCCATCACAAGCAAGCCCGTCTATGGCTACCTCATGGACGAGGACGAAAACTTTATCATTGACGAGGAAGCCGCCCCGGTGGTACGGCAGATTTACAGCCTTTGCCTTGCCGGGAACGGTCCGACCAAGATAGCCCGTATGCTGACCGAGCAGCAAATCCCCACGCCGGGGACGCTGG
>DXUR01000524.1 GCA_019417795.1 Clostridiales bacterium
GCTTGCCTTCCTTTTTCTCCACGGTGACGCCGGGCCAGTTGCCCACGAACTGGTTGGAACCGGTCAGGGCGTTGAACAGGGTCGTCTTACCGCAGTTCGGGTTGCCTGCCAAGGCAATTTTGATCTGCTTTTCCATACATGCTCCTTTTGGTTTGGGTACTCAAACCATATTTGAAAAATTTTTGTGTTTACTCGACCTCGATCATTTCGGTGTCGGCCTTCCGCAGGCTCAGCTCATAGCCCCGGACGGTGACCTCCATGGGATCGCCCAGAGGGGCGACCTTACGGACATAGATCTCCACGCCCTTGGTGATACCCATGTCCATAATGCGGCGCTTGATGGGCCCCTCTCCGTGGAGCTTGACGACCTTTACGGTCTCACCGATTTTGACGTCACGCAGCGTTTTCATACTTATTTCCTCCTACTGTTTCTATCAGATTTCAAATTCAAATGAATCAGATCATGATCTTGCGGGCCATCTCCTCGCTGATGGCCACCCGGGACTCCTTCACCTTGACGATGATGTTGCCTCCCAGAGCGGACACCACCGTGATGGACCCGCCGGCGGTGAACCCCAGGTCCTCCAGGTGCTTTTTTACCTCGGGATTTCCGCTGACCCTGCGGATCATGTATTCTTCACCGATATTTGCCAGTGCAAGCGGCATCATAACGATCCCTCCGAATCTGTTAGTTAAATTGAACTAACTATTATGGAAAAAGAATAGTCGGAGTGCAGCCGTCACGCTTTGTAAGGCGTTAGCCTCCTCTAATTACAGCTTAGTTTAACATCTCTAATCTCTTCTGTCAACCGGGATTTTTAAAAATATTGTCAAAATCTCAGGGGAGAAGACACCTTGCATTTGTGAAGAAAATATGGTAAAATGCCCAAAACAGCTTCATGCGGGCTGTCGCTTTCACCAAGGCTTTTGGGCGGACGGCGATGCCCTGAATCGTGATAGGAAGAAAGGACCGGTGATGGCCGTGCAGATCCTGAAAGCATCTGAGGATTATCTGGAAACCATGCTGATGATGCAGACCAAGCATGGATATGTGCGCTCTGTGGACGTAGCGGAGCACTTGGGGGTGACGAAGCCCAGCGTGACTTACGCCACCAAGCGTCTGCGGGAAAACGGATATATTGAGATGGATAAGGATGGCCTCATCACATTGACGGATGCCGGTATGCAGATCGCATCCAAAATGCTCCAGCGCCATCAGACTTTGACTCGTTTTCTGGTGAGCTTGGGCGTGGATCCGGAGACCGCGGAGGAGGATGCCTGCAAAATGGAGCATGACATCAGCGACCAGACCTTCAAGGCCATCTATGACCATGCCCGGAAGCGTATGGCCTCCGCCGATGAAACAGCGGAAACCTGATAGAAACTGAAAAACCAGCGGAAAGGCTTGTCCTTTCCGCTGGTTTTTTACGCTGCGGCCATGGGCTATAAAATCGTACCGCCGCCCAGAACGGTGTCTCCGTCATAGAGTACCACCGCCTGTCCCGGAGTGATGGCTCGCTGGGGACGGTCGAACAGCACCTGCACGGAGCCGTCCTCCTCCACCGTCACTTCACAGGGCTGCTCCGTCTGGCGGTAGCGGATCTTGGCACTGCACCGGAACTGGCGGGGCGGCGCTTCCCAAGTGATCCAGTTGAAATTCTCACCAGTGAGCTGCTGGGAGAATAGAGCGTCATTTCCGCTGAGGACCACCTGATTGCTCTTTGAATCAATGACTTTTACGTACAGCGGTCGATTGGAAGGGATACCCATTCCTTTCCGCTGGCCGATGGTATAGTGGGCGATGCCCTTGTGACGTCCCAATATCCGACCGGATTCGTCTACGAAATCACCGGGGGCGTCCGCTTTTCCGGTGTGCCGACGGATGAAAGCGGCATAGTCGCCATCCGGGACGAAACAGATATCCTGACTGTCCGGCTTTCTGGCGTTAAAAAAGCCCAGACTGTCCGCCAGCTGCCGGGTCTCCGCCTTACGGAGGGCACCCAATGGAAATTGGGTGTGGGCCAACTGCTCCTGAGTCAGCATATAGAGTACATAGCTCTGGTCCTTGCTTGCGTCAAGTGCCTTTTTCAGCAGATACCGACCGTTTTCCCGCTCGATCCGAACATAGTGGCCGGTGGCGATGGCGTCGCAGCCCAGAAGGACCGCCCGGTCATAGAGATGCCGGAATTTCAGGTAGCGGTTGCAGTCGATGCAGGGATTGGGCGTCTGCCCCTGTCCGTAGGCATCCGCAAAGCGGTCCATCACCTGACAGCGGAACTCATCGGAGAAGTTAAAAACGTAGTAGGGAATCCGCAGACGAAACGCCACGCTGCGGGCATCCTCCACATCCTCCAAAGAGCAGCAGGTGCGGCTACGGGAAATACCGATGTCCTCGTTGCGGTAAAGGGTCATGGTAGCGCCGACGCAGTCCCAGCCGCTGTGCTTCAAAAGGTAAGCGGCGACGCTGGAATCAACGCCGCCGCTCATTGCGATCAGTACCTTACCCATCAAACCATGGGACAGCCGCCCTCGCAGTGCTCGCAGTCGGGGAACTTACTGTGGTCATAAGGGATGTTGTTACGGTCGTAATAGTTTTTGACAGCCGCCTTGATGGATTCCTCCGCCAGTACGGAGCAGTGCAGCTTATAAGCGGGCAGACCGCCCAGTGCATCCACCACCTGCTTGTTGGTGACGGCCAGGGCCTCCTCAATGGTCTTGCCCTTGATGAGCTCCGTGGCCATGGAGGAGGACGCGATGGCGCTGCCGCAGCCGAAGGTCTCGAACTTCACGTCCTCGATACGGTCATCCTTGATCTTGAGGTACATTTTCATGATGTCGCCGCACTTGGCGTTGCCTACCTCGCCTACGCCGTCGGCGTCGGGGATCTCGCCCACATTCCGGGGATGGGTGAAATGGTCCATGACGGTTTCTGTATAAAGTGCCATATTGAAAGCCTCCTTGGGTTATAAAAAGTAAATATTCGCGTTGTTGAGAAGAACGGAAACATTACAGCATGAACTGCTTCTTGCCGCTGGCAAGATCCTTCCACACGGGAGAAATGCTCCGCAGGTACGCCACGATCCGGGGGACCTCCTTGAGAATGTGATCCACATCCTCCTGAGTGTTCCATTCGCACAGGCTCAG
>DXUR01000525.1 GCA_019417795.1 Clostridiales bacterium
TTGCCGAGGACCGGCAGAAGGCCTTCAACGTGGGAATGAACGGCCATATTGCCAAGCCCATCAATACGGAGATCCTGCGGGAAACGCTGCGGGAATTACTTTGAAACTGAGGAAAACGAGATACATGAAACGCATCACAGCACTTATTTTGACCTGTCTGCTGTCCGTGGGGCTGCTCTGCGGCTGCGGCGCACAGCAGCCGGAACCCGCACTCCCCGAGATCATCATCGGCAGCGATACCTACCCGCCCTACGTCTATCTGGACGATAACGGCGACCCCACCGGCATCGATGTGGAGATCGCCACGGAGGCCTTCCAGCGGATGGGATATCAGGCGGTGTTCACCACCATCGACTGGGAACAGAAGAAAACACTGGTGGACAGCGGCGAGATCGACTGCATCTGGGGCTGCTTCTCTATGAGCGGCCGGGAGTATGACTACCAGTGGGCCGGGCCCTACGCGATCAGCCGCCAGGTGATCGCCGTGGACGCGGGCAGCGATATTTACACCATGGGCGATCTGGCCGGAAAGACCATCGCCGTGCAGTCCACCGGAAAGCCGGAGGATCTGTTCCTCCACCACCGGATCGCCGATATCCCGGAGTTCGGGGCCATCATCAGCCTGGAGGACCGGGGTGTGCAGTACGCCGCGCTGGACTGCGGCTATGTGGACGCTGTTGCCACCCATGAGATGGCCATTCTGCAATATATGGAGGACTACGGGGCGGAGTTCCGTATTCTGGACAAGCCCCTGCTGGTCACCGGGATCGGCGTCGCCTTTTCCAACAATGATAACCGGGGGCTGGCCCAAAGGCTGACGGAGACCTTTGCCCAGATGCGGCAGGACGGCACTCTGCAGGAGATCCTCGGCAGATATCTGGAGCACCCCGAAACCTATCTGGAGGTAGAGAGCCTTGGGCAGTGAAAAAACACAGAGCATGTTCAGCGCAAGGTTCTGGTATGCCTGTCTTGCGGTGGGGATCATTGCTTTGAGCGTGGTGTACACCTTCTCCCACAAGGTGGATATCCGCCGGTGCGAGGAACGGCTGACGACCACAGTCGAATTTATCAAGGATCAGACGGACAGCTATGTGAACTACAACAATATTGCCGTCGCCAAAAGCCTGATGCGGGGCAGTACCGTCATTCGGACGCTGGAGGAGATCTCTCTGGACTGCAGCGAGGCGGAACTGAAGGCGTATGCCGACAAGCTGTGGCTTACAGGCATTTCCGTACTGGATCAGCAGGGGAACGTGGTGTGCGAGTACACAGAGCACGGCATCGGCTACGCCCGGCTCCGGACCGACCTGGAACGGGCGTCGGTCCTTGACGTCATCGGCTATCCCCAGAAGACCTATGTGAAGCGGGTATATCTGGAGGACGGCTCCTATGCCGATATCGCTGTACATAGCTGCGCCAATAACACCGGCGCGGTGCTGGCCTACCGCCATACGCAGGCGTCCTTTTCCCGGAAGTCCGTCCTGTCCGTCCAGACGCTGCTGAACGGCTATGATGCCAACACCGTGGCAACCTTCCTTGTGGTAAAGGGGAGCCGGGTGGAGGCGTCCAATGACCCGGAGCTCATCGGAAAGGACGTTTCCGACGACCGGCTGATCCAGTCGATCCGAAAGGGCAATCAGTCGGAAAAGCTGACATTTGTGAACGTCGGAAACGGTATGGGGCAGTACTATGGCATGTATAGCCACGGGCGGAATTACTATCTTTATGCATACGTTCCCGCCAGGCAGATCGACAGCGCCACCTCGCCGAACCTGACGGCGGCGCTGGCTGCATATATCCTGATCATGGTGCTGATCCTGTGGCTCCGCTGGAGCACCGTCCGGAAATTCCAGCTCCGGCAGGAGAAGTCCGAGCAGGCTTATAAGGAATCTCTGGAGCAGAAGAATGCCGAGCTGGAGCTTGCTGTCCGCCACGAGGCGGCGGCGAACCGCGCCAAGCGGGAGTTCCTGTTCAATATGTCTCACGATATCCGCACACCGATGAATGCCATCATCGGCTTTACCTCTTTGGCGGCCACCCATATTGACAACCGGGATCAGGTCATTGATTACCTGAAAAAGATCTCCACCGCCAGCCAGCATCTGCTGTCCCTCATCAACGATGTGCTGGACATGAGCCGCATTGAAAGCGGCCGGGTCACCTTGGAGACAAAGCCGGTGTATCTGCCGGATCTGGTGCATGACATCCGGGACATCGTTCAGTCGAACATCGTTGCCAAGCGGCTGTCCCTGTTCATCGATACCATCGATGTTGTGGATGAGCAGGTCATTGCCGACCCCATGCGGCTCAACCAGATCCTGCTGAACATCCTGTCCAACGCCGTGAAATTCACGCCCGCCGGCGGTATGGTCAGCCTGCGGATCGTGGAGAAGCCCACCGCGCCGAAGGGGTATGCGGACTATGAATTCCACATCCGGGACAACGGCATCGGCATCAGCGAGGAGTTCCGGAAGCATATCTTTGAGCAGTTCTCCCGGGAGGAGACCTCCACCGTCAGCAAGACCCAGGGCACCGGTCTGGGAATGTCCATCACCAAGAGCCTTGTGGATATGATGGGGGGGACCATCACCGTGGAGAGCGAGCCCGGGAAGGGCTCGGAATTCGTGGTGGCGCTGCGGTTCCCCGTCAGCGGAGAGAAGCGGGAGCCGAAGCAGATCGCCCAGTTGGAGGGCCTCCGCGCCTTGGTGGCGGATGACGATACCGGCACCTGTCTGAACGTCAGCAAGATGCTGCGGTCCATCGGGATGCGGCCGGATTGGACCATCTCCGGCAAAGAGGCGGTCATCCGGGCCAAGGACGCCATGGAGCAGGGGGACGCCTTCAGCGTCTATATCATCGACTGGCTGATCCCGGATATGAACGGCATCGAGGTGGTGCACCAGGTCCGCAAAATCATCGGAGATGCGACGCCCATCATCATTCTCACCGCCTATGACTGGACGGATATCGAGACGGAAGCGAAGGAGGCCGGTGTGACGGCCTTCTGTGCGAAACCGCTCTTTATGTCCGAGCTGCGCAGCGTATTGGCGAAGCCCTTCGGCGCGGAGGATACGTCGGCCATGACAGAAAAAGGACCGGATTTCTCCGGGAAAAAGCTGCTGCTGGTGGAGGAT
>DXUR01000526.1 GCA_019417795.1 Clostridiales bacterium
TGATTCTGGATGCTGTTGGATTCGTCCTCTTTGCCGCCCTTCTTATCCTCTTTCAAATCTTCCACGGATAAGCGGCAGTAAAGCGCGGTGATTTTATCAGTTGCCCGTAACATTTCTGTTTCCTCCTTCAAAGGGGCAACTGCCAGTACAGGATTGGTTGCTTCTATTGTACCAAGAGACTTCGTATTTGTCATTCAGAATCCTCCATCTTTTCTGTAAACTTTTCGCCCATGATGCGCTCCATCTTTTTATCCAGCGTTTCCACGCCGTCATAGCTGCCTGTGACGGTGTAGACTGTGCCGCCGATTTCCTTTTGCAAGGTAAACTCCGGCAGCCAGAACGCGGACAGATTTTTCACGCAGAGATGCCCGCCCTCGTTGAAGTAGCAGTTGTGCCGTGGGTGGTTGGGCGGCAGGGGCTGCGGTTTCAGATACGGGTCTGGATTGGAGAAGTAATATTCTGCTGGCTCGTCGTGGTCTGCCTTTTCCCATTCCTCGATTTCTGCCAGCAGATCAGGGCCGATCTCGTGTTCAATTTTTTTGTTCTCGTTCATGGTGGTGTCCTTTCTCCGATGGGTTATCGGTCTATATCGTGATGTTTGGTTTTCTTCTTTTGCGGTGCGTCTGCTTTCAGGGCAACATCCACATAGCGGCGTACCTTTTGCAGCTCGGCAACTTCCTCCCGCTGGGCTTTCAGCTTCGCATACTCTGCTTCGTTCTCGGCAGTCAGCGCGGCAAGCTCGGTCTGCCATGCTTTCGGCGTCAGCTTCATATCCGGCAGATTTGCCCGCAGATAACGGTTCGCCGCATCCCATATTGCAAGATCGGCGCGGTGTGCTTCCGCAAACTTTTCCTGTTTGTCCTTCCAGCGGATTTGCTTGTATTCATCGTGGATAGGCTGTGTCTCTCGTAGGTTCTGCGCCTGTTCTATGAGCTTTTGAAGCTGGCGGATGCGTGTCTCTCTCGGCTTCATGCCGTTGCGGATTTCGCTTGCCTTGTCATAGACAACGGACAGGGCTGCATCCAGTTCTTCCAGCGTATAGATACCTTTTTCTGAAAGAAGATTGACAGCTTTGGAAATTGCTTTGAGCTCGTCTGCGGAGTGCTGTTGCTTCCAGCTTTGGGAATACTTCCTGCCATTGGCTTTCTGAATATCCAGATAGCGGAACAGCAGCGTGGAGAGGTCGGGGGATTTCGGCTGCGGCGGCTCGGCACGCAAGCTCTCCTTTGCCTTGAACACATCAAGCAGCCATTCTTCCAGCTTGCCGATCTGCGTCTTGATGTCGCGGAGCAGACGGTTTGCCGCTTTGATGCTGCGGTTCAGCTCACCGCGCTCGGTAACGATGCCTTTCTTCTCCATCTGTGACGCTGCCACGCCGATATGAACGGTGGGGATTTGATCGATCCCCTGCCGCTCATAGCTGCGGTGGTCGATGCGCTCCGGGCGGTTGTTCCGTTCCAAGAACTCATTGGCAAGGTCAGCCCACACCTTGCGCCAGGCCTCGGCGTTCTCCTGACTGTTCCAGTCCACAAGATCAACCTTGCGGGTTTTGTATCTGCCGCTGGACAGGCGGATTCTCTCGCCGTTTTCGTCCAACACATATTCCTTTTTGGACTTCGGAAGCCACTTGCCCTGTGCGTCCATCGGGCGCATGGTGAGAAGAATATGAGCGTGCGGATTGCCGTTGCTTGTGTCGTGAATGTTGAAGTCTGCACACATTCCTCTGGAAACAAATTGAGAGGAACAGTACACACGGACAAGCCGTACCTGTTCCTCTCTGGATAACTCTATGGGCAGGGCAACCTCCAATTCCCGCGCCAGTTGGGAGTTGCACGCCTTTTCAATTTGCTCCACGCTGTTCCAAAGCGTTCCCCGGTCTTGAAAGTCCGGGGGCGCGTTGGGCGGCAGCAGGATTTCCGAATGGACGATGCCGCGCTTTCGGGTGTAGTCATGGATCATGCCGTCCCACTCGTTTGTGATTTTCTCGCCGCTTCGGTAGGCGGCTGCTGCAACGGCTGACTTGCCGTTTCCCCGGCTGATGATTTTGATGCTGCAATGATAGATTGCGATAACGGTTTACCTCCGATCCTCGAAATTCAGCCCCATGAAACGGAACACTTTGCCGCAGCAAGGTGTTCCGTTTCGTGGGGGCGCAAAAGGGTAGACAGCAAAGGCTGTCGCAGGGAAAATGCAGTTTTCCCTGTGCGGCGCAAGCCGCCAATGTGGGTGCGTGGGAACTTCCATGCGCCCACAAGCCCTCGGCAGAGCGCACGACACCCGCAAGGGTGTATAAGTGCGCCCTTGTTACCAAGGGTATTATCCGGCTCCCACCCCCTCGGCTCGTTTTTTCAAATACTCCTGTGCTTCCGTACTCTTTGCGATGTGATACAGAAAGTCCTTTCCCTCGTCCTCCGTCATGGTTTTCAGCTCCGGCACGATGCTTTCCATAAAGCCGCCAAACAGGAAAATACGGTGATTGCGCTCCTTGCGTTTTTCGGCGGACAGCTTGCGGTTAAGCATCTTGTTTCGGTTTTCGTACTGCTGTAATAGCTTCTGTGTGCGTTCCAGTTCGGCATTACATTCCTCGACGGTCTGCGGCAGTTTTTTTCTTGGCATGGGCAGTCGCTCCTTTCCTGATTTTGGGTAAAAGAAAGGCGCAACCGATTTTCGTCGATTGCGCTTTGCTGGGCGGGAATAGTTCTATGAACTTTTTTACAAAATCACTCCTGCTGGAAATACCGCAAGAAAACCTCATTCGCTGCTTGCAGGGATTTGTGATACTCGCGGTAAGCGGGGCTAAGCCTCTGCATTGCGGGGATGAATACATCGTTATAGCCGCTCTCCCTTTGGAATTGCTTTAGATATTCTTGCAGTCGGTAGGCGGGAGATGCCTTATATTCCTCCGATTCCGCAACCGCTCGATATTGTTCGAGCATTTCCATGTTGTCGTGAATATACTTTTCCGGGTCTGCCATAGCTGCCGCAAGTGCGGCAGATGCGCTTTGCATTACAGCAACATCAGCATTTTCTCTAACCTCATCGAGATACTGCTGCACATCGCTGGGAACGGCTATTGAAATGCCGTCCAAGTATCGGATGATCGTTTCAAACACTTCCCTCTGCT
>DXUR01000527.1 GCA_019417795.1 Clostridiales bacterium
TTTCAGCAGCACGTAAAGCGCGCTGAGGGTAGTGATACCACCCCTCGCCTCGCACGTTCAGAAAGTACTGCACACAGAGCAAAAACAGCATCACCAAATTGCAAACAGATTTCAAGATCCAAGACGTTTACGAAAGATCACCACTTGCTCATGATCTTGCCGTACATCTGGAGCTTTTCCTGATCGTAGCGCTGCACCATCAGCATGACGTGCTCGCCCACCATGAAGTCCGCATCCTCGTGCTGATAGGAGTAGTTGCACATACAGGTCACGCCATCAGGGAGGTTGCAGAACACGCCGCCGCCATATTTACCGGAGATCATCGCAAAGCGGCGAGAGCCTACAGGGTGACGCTCCTCCGCACCAAAGAAGGGATTGACCTCCGTTTCCTTGGCAGAGACGATCAGTTCGCCGGTACGGGGGTGATACTCCTTTACAATGCAGTCGATCTCCGAGCCCGGGTGGAACTCCGTGCGAAGATCCGGGATGGCCGCATAGCGGATCTCTCTTTGGGTCATATCAAGGTCGTAGCCATAGCAGTCCACAAGGCAGCGGCGGGGGCCGACCGCCAGCATCCTGCAGGTAATACGGGAACCGACAGCATGAAGATCCTCACGGGCAGCAAAAAAGCGGCGCTGGCTGCGACTGGCCTGACGGCGGGACGCCTGTGCACGGTTAGCGGTACGCTCCACCTTGGTGACGATCACATCGATGCTGGCCCCCACCATATTTCGAAGCACGAAGTCGGGTCGCTCCTCTCCCAGCTCCCACATTTCGGACTCGCGGATCAGAATGGGGATGCGATACGGCACCACAACGGCACAGAGCTCCCGTCTGTTTTCAAGCATTCTTGCCTCACTGCGCGGAAGGTATCTTGCGTAGAGATCCACGCCGATGATCGTTCCGGTAATGGCACTGCGACCGCGGAAAGAGGCATAGATGGAGTTCCATTCCTTCCGCTCCTCTTCACTCAGCCCCCGATCCAGTTCGTTGAAGTCCAGCTCGTAGAAAAGCGTGCGTTCGCTCTTTTCCTCCGGTGCATCAGGCATTTCGGGGTTATCTGCTGCCAGGTATTCATCCTCCGTAGCTTCTGCTGCGGCTTCTTCCGGGACCGGCTCCTCAAAGCCCCACTCCGCTTCATCAGCCTCAGAAGCCTGCGGCACAGAAGTGGGCAAATCTGAAAGCAAATTCTCCTCGGCATTCGGAAATTCCGACATCTTTTCGTGCAGTTCCGACTCTTCCGCTCGCTCCTCCACGGTATCACTTTCTTCTTGGAATGCAGTTTTTTCTGCTGCAGATAGTCCAAGCGGTTTCGCCTCGGCTGCCTCCATTGCAGGAAGCGTTTCCGACTGCTCTGCCGTTTCCTCCGCAGGCAAATCCCCCTCCGGCAACTCTGCGGGAAAGTCTCCGCTATCTGCGCCTGCCTCATCAGGCGGCGCGGTATCCACAGGGACGCTCCCTAGGGCAGTTTCTTCACCGACAGCATTTACGATCTCTTCTTCCGGGGCAACTTTTTTCCTTGCCATATAATGTTCCTCCTAAGTGTTATATTTTTTCCGGCTCATTGGAGCCAAAAAAGCGATGAGTACCGTCCTTCTGTCGGGCGGCGAAAAAGTGATGCCGGGGCAGATCGATTTCTCCAAAGGAACCGCTCTCGGAAATCCAGATAATCCGCTCGCCCTTCATACGGGGGACGGTTGCAATGTGAGTAGCGGCGTCCAGCCATGCCACGCTGAAAAGGTATCCGGCCCCCTTTCCGTTTCCGGTAAAGCGCAGGAGAAATGGTTCATGCAGTCCGTCTTTCGAGTAAAATCCGGGCTGCACCCTTGTAAGCTCCAGCATAACGTCCAGTGCTTCCAATAGCCGAGGGTCTATCCTGCGGTCTCCGTAAGAAACCACATCACCCCGCAGCCAGACATAATTGGTGCCTGTGCGCATCTGGCGAAGCATGATCTCCATGCGCCTTTCGTCAATTTTGATTCCCTGTGTACGGTAATGGGCCTGCACCAGAGCATAGAGCTGGCGGACACGCAGGTACTTAAACTCCTTGAGTATTTCGAGGATATACTTTTGCTGGTTGGATAGCAGCATTGTTTTCCCTCCCTTCAAACGGCCGCGCAGATGGTATTGAGATATGGGTCGATCATAAGATCGCTCTCACTTTCGGCAATGCAGTTGAACAGCACCGCCATGGTGTAGGCCGTGCTGTTTTTTACATTCCGCTCCTGATTGGCGCGGAGCTTACTCTCTGCCTCCCGCAGGATCATGCCGTCCAGCCGTCTGAGCTTTGCCCGCACGCGGCTTTGCGGAAGCGTGGCATTGCCAATACGGAAGCTGTCGGCATAAAAAAGCCGCTCAATGGCGTTTTCAAACACCAGAGCGGTTTCCGGTGCGAAGCATTCAAGCTCGCAGCCGTCCAAAATATCCAAAAGTTCTTCTTCTGCGTCCCCGTCGGTCCGTCCGTCCTGCGCCGGGGCTCTGACAGACGGACGGACTTCCATATGACTTTGATCAATCTTTCTTTTTTCTTTCTTACTTGGCGTCAATTTCTGCGGTTCTGGGAACGCGGATTTTGCAGTTCTTGAAGCGCGATCTTCACGATTCTTGGACAGCAGATTCTGCGGTTCTTGGCATGCTGCTGAAGGTTTCCCATCAGCAAGACCCTCCAGATCCGAGGTTCTTGAACCGCGTACTTCCGATTCATCCTCTGTGATAAACGGCGCACAGGAATAGTCCGGATCTTCGATCGGTGTGACACGGGCAAGATAGATCTGATTGGCATCACCTCGCCCGCAGCGTTTTTCCCATACCAGCTTGAGCTCCACCAACTTCTTAAAAGCCGCCGTGACCCGCTGCTCACAGATGCGCAGCTCTTTGGCAAGCGCTTTGCGAGGAAAGATCACAAAGACCTCGCCGCGGTCATTGACCCAACCGTTTTTGCGGGAAAGCTGGAAACGGTTTAAGAGAAAGGTGTAGGTCACCTTGGCATCCAGGCTCATCTCGCAGTAACGTGGATCAGAAAATAACCAGCGCGGCATCTGCATATGATAAATACTCTGCACATCTGTCTGGCACATCAGTTGGAAAGTTGGACGCTCCTTCATTTTCGCTGCCCTCATAA
>DXUR01000528.1 GCA_019417795.1 Clostridiales bacterium
ACGCCCAGAGCCTCTACGAAAAGAAGCTGCTGACCTATCCCCGCACGGACAGCCGCTATCTGACTTCCGATATGGCAGAAACGGCATCCTGCGTGATCCACCTGGTAGCAAAGCTGCCGCCCTTTGATGGCTGCGGCAACTTCTTCCCGCTGGTGGAGGCCATGATCTCCGACAAGGATGTATCTGACCATCACGCTATCATCCCGACTATGGAGATTGAAAAAGCGGATTTGAAATTGCTCCCCGTTGGTGAACGAAACCTTCTGCTGTTGGTCTGCTGCAAGCTACTGTGTGCGTCGGCGGAACCGTATGAGTATGAGGCGGTCACAGCAACTTTTGACTGCGGCGAACACGCCTTCACCGCAAAGGGCAAGCGCATCCTTGCCGAAGGCTGGCGGGAAATCGACCGCATTTTCCGTACCTTCTTGAAGGAAAAGCCTGCGGATGGGGACGGCGGCACGCTCCCGGACTTCACCGAAGGGCAGATTTTTGATGGTGCGAAGATTGCTGTTACCGAGCATTTCACCCAGCCGCCGAAGCCCTATACCGAAGCTATATGCTGTGAAAGGGGGATAAGAAATCGCCCATAGAAAGGAGAGTTTTTCAATGAAAGCAAAGAAAACGGACAACGGCAAGATAACCGCACTATACGAGCGTCTTTCCCGCGACGACGACCTCACAGGCGACAGCAACAGCATAATCAATCAAAAGAAACTGCTTGAAGATTATGCAAGGGAACATGGCTTTACGAATTGCGTCCACTTTACCGATGACGGCTGGTCTGGGGCAAACTTCGAGCGTCCGAACTGGAAACGCATGATTGCGGGAATTGAAAGCGGCGAAATCGGCTATGTACTGGTAAAGGATTTAAGTCGTGTCGGCAGAGATTATCTGCAAGTGGGATTTTACACAGAAGTCATGTTCAAGGAGCGGGGCGTCCGTTTTATTGCCATAGCAAACGGAGTTGACAGCGACAAGCGCGAAAGCAGCGAGTTTGCCCCGTTTTTGAATATTATGAACGAATGGTATGTGCGTGATAGCAGCCGAAAAATAACAAGCGTTCTCCACGCAAGAGGAATGTCCGGCAAGCATACAAACAGCCATTGTATTTATGGCTATAAGAAAGACCCTAATGACAAAGACCACTGGATTATCGACGAGGAAGCCGCCGAGGTAGTACGCCGGATTTACCGCATGGCGTTGGAGAGCAAAGGCCCGTATGAAATTGCCCGTATCCTTGCTTTGGAAAAGGTTGAAAGACCGTCCTATTATCTTGCACAGCGCGGCGTGGGGAAACATCAGTCTAATTATAACCCCGCTGAACGGTACACATGGCGTGGCGGCACAGTTGCCGATATTCTATCCAAGCCGGAGTATATGGGGCATACAGTAAACTTCCGCACCTATAAAGAAAGCTACAAAGACAAACGCTCCAGAATGACACCCAAAGAGGATTTAGTCATTTTTGAAAATACGCAGGAAGCTATTATTGACAAGGAAACATGGGAGCGCGTCCAGAGCTTGCGGAAAACGATACGCCGGACGGACACCATAGGCGCGGCAAATCCTTTAACGGGCTTGATGTTTTGCGCGGATTGCGGGGCTAAGATGTATAACCACAGGGGCAAGGCTGGCAATGCGCGGGATTGGGCAGGGCGACCAACTGGAAAGAAACGTCCAGACCGCGACGAATACAACTGTTCCCGTTATGATTTAGGCAATCAACACTTTGATGATTATTGCACCACACACCTTATCCGTACTGCCGTTGTTAATGAATTACTGCTTGAAGCGATAAAGGAAGTTTGCGACTATGCACAGAACAACGAAGCCGAGTTTATGGCGCAAGTCTGTTCCGCTTCCGAGGACAGACAGGCAAAAGCGGCTAAAGCTATCCGACAGAGGAAACAGCGCAGCGAAAAGCGCACCGACGAATTGAGCCGCTTAATTCGCAAGCTCTATGAGGACAATGTAAATGGGCGGCTTTCAGACAAGCTCTTTGAACAAATGTTGCATGATTTTGAAGCCGAGTTAGAGGGCTTGACCGATAGTATCACACAAGACCAGCAGGAGCTTGACCGCATAAGCAGGGAAACCGTCAATGCCGAGAAGTTTCTTGCCCTTGTCAAAAAATATACGGATTTTTCCGAACTCACCCCCGCAATGATAAATGAGTTTGTTGAAAAAATCCTTGTTCATCAAGCCGAGGGCAAAGGCGCAAGCCGTACACAGGAAGTCGAGATTTTCTTTAACTTTATCGGCAAGGTAGAAATCCCGCGCAAAGAAATTGAACTAACAGAGGAAGAAAAGGCAGCATTAGCGGAACAGGAACGACGCAGGGCGAAGAAAGCCGAGTATAACCGCCGCTATATGGAGAAGAAGCGCAGACAATGGAAAGAGCAACAGGAACGGGAGAAAGAACAGCAGGAAGCTCTTGAATTACCCGCTGCTTCCACCGAGAAAGGAGAACGCATAGCATGAGAATACTCATTGACAATGGCAACACCCCCGCCGCCCCGCGCCCGTATATCGGGCATTACGGGCGGTTGCGGAAAGCCTACCTTGAACAGTACCGCCCCGACCTCTACACCGCCCTTGTCGCAAATGAGAAGCTGCATGAGCATTGCGCCGAGATTGACGAAGCCGCCCGGAGCCGGATTGACCTTATCATGCCGCAGCTTGCAAAGAGCGCGGGAGCTACCGAAGCACTCAAAGCTACCGACCCCATGAAATGGGTGGGACTGATGAACGCTTGCAGGGCGCAAGCGGAGGAAATCGCCAAGTTTGAGCTAATCTATGTTTGACGGTCAAGAGCCGGAAAAAACAGAAATCTTGCGATAACAGCCGCCCTGACGAACCATTCCCTGTCCGGGCGGTTTCTATTTGAAAATCCTCATTTTCCCCAAGTCAAGAGCCGGGAAAAACACCCGAAAAATGCCCCTATTGCGTAACAGGGGCGCAGAAAGGAGAGTTTATGAGAACAGGGCTTACGAAGCAGGAAAAGACCACCGATATTTGGTTTGACGAGAAAGACCCCCTTATCCATATCCGCACCCACAACACCGACTTAAAGAAGCGGCTTGCCGCCTACGCCGGACAGCACCCCGACCAGTGCCGCCA
>DXUR01000529.1 GCA_019417795.1 Clostridiales bacterium
GTTCTCCGCAGAGAAAAAGGCTCCCACCCAGTCCTCCTCCGGCTTGGCTCCGATGGCACCCTCGCCGCTGGTGATGCTGTCGCCCACAAACTCCAGCCGATACTGCGGCTCCGGCAGGGGCAGAAATTCGCCGCCTGCATATTCCAGCCCGGTGATTTGCAACAGATGCGCCGGGTCATCGTGCATGGCCTGCACATCCTTTAGCAGCCGGAGGTGCTTTGCCTTGCCCGGTGTCATGCCCCGGAAAAGACAGATCCGGCTTTTGCCGGGGTTCACGGCAAACCGTGCCACCCATGCGCCGTTCAGCTCCACGCTGACCCACGGCTCTACCGCTTCATAATCGGCGAAAAGATCCACCCACAGCTCACTGCCGGTAAATTCTAGCTCCATGCCGCTGGCTGTCCAGAACAGGGTCAGCGGGTCACGCCCAGTGTGCCGCCCCAGTGCCCGCACCTGCGGCAGCTGGGTCAGCGTCGCAGTTGTAAGTTGCTCCATTTTCTGTTCCCTCCCGTTGGTTTTTGCTTGAAGCATAGCAGATTCTACCCAAAATCGCAAGCTAAATCTGTAAGCTAACAAAAACCTAAAATTTAGTTTAGCCTTTGCACCTCCCGGTGCAGGGGCTTTTTTCGGGTCAGATTGACCAGTGCTTTGCCCCTCTCCTTGTGCCATACGCTGAAAATAAAGCGGCATATTGACGGAACTTCCAAAACTACATTATACTTATTGTGCAATCTGACGTTGATTTTTGAGAAAAAAGAGGAAGATGTCATGGAACTGGAACACAACTTTTATGGGGTGAATTTTGCACCCTTTCCCCGGCGGGGCGTGTTGAGTAGCGAGAATGCCCACCGCAGCATGGTAGCCATGGTGGAAGCCACCGCAGCCAACTGGGTCATCCTGTCGCCCTCTGGAATACAGTCTGACCCTTACAGTGAGGAGATCAACTGGCGCACCGATGCCACCCCCACAGACGAGGAGCTGTGCGGTGCCATCCGTTTTGCCAAGCAGTTGGGCTTGCAGGTGGCGCTGAAGCCTACCGTCAACTGTGCCAACGGCGTGTGGCGGGCGCGCATCAGCTTTTTTGACCACGATGTACCCTGTGAGACCCAGTGGAACAGATGGTTTGCCAACTACACCGCCTTCCAGACCCACTACGCCGCACTGGCGCAGGCCGAGGGCTGCGGGCTGTTCCTGACCGGCTGCGAAATGACCATGACCGAGCACCGGGAAGCAGAGTGGCGCGCCCTCATTGCTGCTGTACGGCAGCAATACCACGGCCCGGTGAGCTATAACTGCGATAAATACGGCGAGGACCATGTAAATTGGTGGGATGCGGTGGATTGCATCGCCTCCAGCGGCTACTACCCCCTGAAGGACTGGGAAAACCAGCTGGACCGTATCGAGGCGGTGAGCCAAAAATACAAAAAGCCCGTCCTCTTCAGCGAGGCAGGCTGTATGAATATCACCGGCTCTTCTGCCGTGCCCAACAACTGGGAACTGAAGGGAACACGGAACGACCCGGAACAGGCAGATTGGTATGAGGCAATGTTTTCCGCCTGCGCCAAGCGCCCGTGGGTCATGGGCTTTGGCGCATGGGACTGGCCTGCCGACCCCAGAGCAGCCAGTGCCTACGCCGTGTCCGGCCGTCCGGCGGCAAAAATTATCCATAGTGCATATCAGGGAGGAGTTTTAGAATGAATACGTCCAATTTTGCTCGTTTGAAAGAACTGTTCCGCCGTGCCGCGGCAGGGCAGGAACTGACCATCGGCTTTCTGGGAGGTTCCATCACGCAGGGCAGCCTTTCCACCCAGCCCGGCAACGCCTACGCTTTCCGGGTGTACCAGTGGTTCGTGGATACCTTTCCGCAGTCGAAGTTCCACTACGTCAACGGTGGCATCGGCGGCACCAGTTCCCACTATGGCGTTGCCCGAGCCGTGACCGATGTGCTGATGTACCAGCCGGATTTTGTAGTGGTGGATTTCAGCGTCAACGATCTGGAAGTCCCCTTCCGGCAGGAGACCTACGAGGGTGTTGTCCGCAAGCTGCTGGCATGGCCCTCCCACCCGGCTGTGGTACTGTTGAATAATATCTACTATGATACCGGCGAGACGGCACAGGACGAGCACAACGCTGTGGGCGACCACTACGGTGTGCCCCACGTCAGCATCCGGGACAGCATTTACAAGGATCTGCGTGCCGGTAAGTATGCCAGCCGCACCCTGCTCAGCCCCGATGGGCTGCACCCCAACGATTACGGTCATGGTCTGGTGGCAGGGGAAATCATCAAGCTGCTGGAGGCAGTCAACGCCCACCGGGAAGAACCAGAGCAGGAGCCTGCCTTCCCGGCACCGCTCACCGCCAACGCCTACGAGAACGCCCAGCGGCTGACCATCCGGGAAATTTCCCCCAAGCTGGAGGGTTTCCGGGCAGACCCGGAGGAAAAGCTAGGGCATCTGGACCACTGGAAAAACGGCTGGATCGGCCAGAAGCCCGGGGATAAGATCACCTTTGAAGTGGATGCCTCCTGCATTGCAGTGCAGTACCGCAAGACCATCCGCCGCCCGGCGCTGCGGGCACAGCTGGTGCTGGACGGCGACACCGCCCACGCCGCTGTGCTGGACGGCAACTTCGATGAGGATTGGGGCGACTGTCTGTATTTACAGCCTGTCCTTCATCATGGGGAGCATAAAACGCATACGGTGGAGCTGACGATTCTGCCGACCGACACGCCCGATGCAACCGAGTTTTACCTGATGGCATTGATCGTTGCGGGGTGATGGTGGTGGTGATCACCGTGATAACCACCACAATTTATATGTATCGATCTAAAAGCCTCTATGGATATAGTGTCTCTCTTTTTCATCTAAAATGTATTGCAAATCCTTATAGAATATGGTATATACATTATACGAAACATTGCTTTAGGATGAACGTTCCACCGTTCAATGATGTAAAAAGTGAGGTGCTTGTCATGACCGCTGTGATTTATGCCCGCTATTCCAGCGACAACCAGCGCGAAGAATCCATCGAAGGTCAGATTCGTGAATGTACGGCTTATGCCGAAAAGAATGGCATCACCATCGTCAAGCACTACATTGACCGTGCCATCTCTGCCA